>MWBC01000037.1 GCA_002068885.1 archaeon ADurb.Bin336 | reverse complement strand
GGAGTTACTGTCCAAGCAGTTTCTTTTCTGCTAGTGTTAACAACTTTTGGCATACTCCATATTTTTGTTCTTTTATATTGTCCTTTTTTACCCATAAATTTCACCAATTACTTTTTTGCCTCTTTTTTGGTTGTTGTTTTGAATCTCTTTCTATCAGACCTATCTAAATCAGTTACTATTACATTAGATGGTTGAATTGGAAGTGGTTTTTCTTGTCCATTACTTCTTCTAACAACTACTTTTTCAATGTAAATTCTTTTCTTTACTGTATCAACTGAACTTATTTTTCCTTCCTTTCCTTTATTTTCTCCTCTAACTATTTTTACTGTATCTCCTTTCCTTACTCCAATTGATCTTTTATTTAGTTCTTTAGCTAGTTTTTCATCCAAGTGGGAAGCAATAGTTTTCACTGCTTTGTGCTTTGGCATTGTATAAAATGCTTTTCTTGATTTACTTGGTTTTTTACTCATTCTTAACACCTAAATATCAATTTACTCCACACCCTTAAATCACTATTGGAGCCAATCCAACTATTTTTGGAAATCTTTCTCCAACTTCTTTTGCAACGCATCCTTTTATTTCTGATGCTTTTGGTAACCCTTCTTCATCAACTAAAACAACTGCATTGTCTTCAAACTTTACTCTCATTCCGTTTGGTCTCCTGTATTCTTGTTTTGTTCTAATAATTACTGCTTTTTCTATTTTTCCTTTCATTTCTGGTTTACCTTTTTTTATTACTACGTTAACCATTGAACCTATTCCTGCACTAGGATTTTGTTTTTTTCTACTCTTATAACCAAAAACCGAAATAATATCAACTACTTTTGCACCAGAATTATCTGCACAAATCATTCTACTGTGAAGCGTTAGGGCTTTATTGTTAGGTATACTCATTGCTTTCATCATTAATCACCTTTTTTTATCATCTTCACTTTTTATCCTTTCCAATTACTTCCATTACAATAAATGATTTTGTTTTTGATATTCTTCTTGTTTCCCCAATTTTTACTAAATCTCCTTCCTTAGCCATGTTATTTGGGTTGTGTGCATGAATCTTTGATTTGCTTTTTTTGTATCTTTCATATTTTGGAATATATGTTGTTAATTCTCTTTCAACCACAATTGTTTTATCTGCTTTTGCTGAAATCACTTTTCCAAATAAAATATTTCCTCTCACAACGTATTGCCTTTCTTTTCCATCAACCTGTTCTGTTATAACTGGTTGTTCTTTTGACTTTTTTTCACTTGCTTTTGGTTTTGTTTTTGCGGCCATTTTATTCACCTTTTAATTCTTAATCAAAATTAACCTCTATAATCTTTTGTTCTTTCCTCACTTCTTTTCAAAATTTTTTTCCCCTCAATTAAAACTTTTTCTCCATTTAAATCAAATTCAAATACACATTCTTTTTTTGGAATAATTTTTTTTACTCCACTAGAGTTAATTATAAAGGTTTTTTGGGTTTCGTCCAAAATAATTCCTTTTACACCAACTCTTTTTGGATCAGTGCTCTCAATCACACTAGTTTTTAACCCAATTAATTCGTGGGCTAAAACATTTTCTTTTGTGATTTTGTAACACTTTCCTTCCATCATCTCCTTTTCATCTCTTTATTTTTTATCCTCTTGTTTCTATCAATTCTTTTTTATAACCTTTTTTAATCAAAAACTCAACTACTCTTTCCTTGTGTTTTCCTTGGAGTTCTATTTCTTTATCTTTTACTGTTCCCCCACAAGCAAATTTTTGTTTCATTTCTTTTCCTAAATCTTTTACTACCTCACTATCATCAATTCCTCTTATAACTGTAACAAACTTTGAAAACTTTCTTCTTATAACTTCAACCTTTATTTTTTGTTGTTCTTTTGCGATATTGCTTATATCAAATAAATCTTTTGGCAATCCGCTAATTTTGTCTATTTCTTGCATTTATTTAACAACCTCCTTTTTTTTGTTGTTTAATGCAGTTAATGTTCTTGCAATTTCTCTTCTTAATTGTCTAATCTTCCCTGGTTTTTCACTCTTCATTCCACCAGCAGTCAATGCTCTTTCTTTTGAAAGCTCTTGTTTTAATTCAAGTGCTTTTTGGTTGAGTTCTCCTTCACTCAACTTCATTTTTTCTTTGAATTTTTCACTCATAATCATCAACTTTTTTTATTTCACTCTTTTTTTGCTTCTTTATCTCCACTATTCTCTGATTTTGCTTCTACTTCTTTTTCTTCCTCTACTTCTTCTTTTATTTCTTTAACTTTTTCTTTCAAATCTTTTTTATCTTCTTTTTTAGAATCTTTTTTATCATCTTCTTTTTTCTTATTAGCTTCTTTTTCAACCGCTACTTTCACTTCAACATCAGTAACTTCTACTTGTTTTTGCATTTCTTTTAATTCTTTAATTTCTTTTTGTTCTTTTGCTTCGTTTTCAATTGCCTTTATTGAGGAAACAACTTTTTTAATATCAACTTTGTCCGGAAAAATTACATCTGGGTGTATTATCCTTAATTTTATTCCAATTGCTCCACTCTTTGGGTATGCTGATGCTTTTGCATAATCCACCCACTTTGTTTGGTGGCCAATTTTTTTCATATAACCGTAAGCTATTCTAACTTTTCTTTTTCTTCCTCCCTTTCCAGAGAGTTTTCCTTTAACTACAAGTTCTACTCCTTGTGCTCCTGAATCAATTACGTCTTTAACCAATCTATAAGCAATACTCCTCCAAGAAAATTCTCTTTGAATCATTCCTGCCATTCTTTCTGCTTGTATTTTTGCATTCAAATTGGAGTGTTTTATTTCTTGAATTTCTATTTGAGGATTATCAATTTTGTATTTTTTTGAAATTACTTCAGTTAATGCTTTAATTGTTGATCCTCCTTTTCCTATAGCAAATCCAGGTTTAGCTACGTTAAGCACAATTCTTGTAACGAGCGGAGTTTTTATTATCTCTAAGTGAGAAAATCCTGCTCTATCAAGTTTTTTTGTAAGATAATCTTCAAGCTCCATTTTATTGAAGTTTTTTTGTATAAATGTTTTTTCTATCATTTTTACACCCTTAAATTCAATTCTTCATTTCCTGCACAATTACTTCAATGTTAGTTGCATTTCTTCTTCTAGACTTGCCAGCAATTCTTCCTTTTGATTGGTAAGAAAACCTGTTTATTCCTGCATTAGCATAAATGTGGATTATTAATAACTTTTCAGCATCAAGCCCTAAATTATCTGCATTTGATTTTGCTAATTCAAGTAATTTAATAAATTCTTTAGCAACTTTTTGAGGATACCTTCCTGATTTCACTCCTGCTTTTGAATCTCCTTTCCTGTGAGCAACTTTTGTGTTATACACTCTTAAAGGAAGAAATTCCTCGTAATTTAATATTCTTTGCATAAATGCTATTGCTTTATTCACTGGCATTGTTTTTATTTGATTGCAAACTTCAACAGAATATTTTAGCGAAATTGGAGCATTATTAATTTTTGCTCTTGCAGTATTGCTTTTTTTCCCTACTTCTGCTTGGTAATTATTTTTTGCCATAATCATCACATTCTTATTTTAATTTCATCACCTTGCTGTTACCGCTGTTGATGACTTTGTTGCTCCTATTCCTGCTTTTCCGTGTTGTAATCTCTTTCTTGTTAATGCAAATTCACCTAAATATTTTCCTAACATTTTTGTAGTTACTTCTATTTGTTCCCAATCCTTTCCTTTATAAACAGAAATTTTTCCACCAACCATTTGTGGTACAACTATTAAATCTCTTCTATGTGTCTTAACATATTTTGGTTTTCCTGCTTGTTTAGTTGCTTCAACTTTTTTTAAGAATTTCTTATCAACCCCGTTTTTTAAGAGTGATCTTCTTGCCCTTGATGTGCATAGCTCTGCAAATTCTTGTATACTCATTGCTTGTAACTCTTCAAGTGTCTTTCCTCTAAAAGTTACTTTTCTTATTTCAACCATTTTTTACACACCTTACTAATTTCAAAAAATAATTCTTGAAGGAATTCATCCTTCAAATAAATCACTTCTAATTCTTCTTTCTCCTTCCTGTTCTTTTTGAAGCAATTGCACCAACTTTTCTTCCTGGTGGAGCATTTCTTGATGTACTCTTTGATTTTCCTGCATGGTGAGCTGCTCCTCCAAATGGATGATCAACAGCATTCATCTTTACTCCTCTTACTCTTGGATACATTTTGTGCTTTGCTTTCATTAAATGGAACATGTTCCCTGCTTTTACAAAAGGCTTGTCTCCTTTTCCGCCACAAGAAATATTTCCTATTGTTGCTCTACATGTTAAAGGTAAATTAATCATTTTTCCTGAAGGCATTTTTAGTGTAGCTTTATTCTTATCCTTAGCCATTAACAAAGCGTAAGCTCCTGCTGATTTTATTAGAGTTCCTCCATCTCCTGAAACTTTTTCAACATTATAAACTGGGCACCCTTCAGGTATATCAGCTAAGTAAGATACATTCCCTATACTTATTTGTGCTCCTGCTCCTTGTTGTATTTTTTTTCCTAAGTATAATCCTTCTGCAGCTGGAATGTATTCAATCACTCCATTATTAAAAACAATTTTTGCTATTATTGCGTGTCTTCCTGTATCTTTAATTAAATCCGCTACTTCACCTTCTAATAACTCATCACTAAGCAAACAATATTTAGCTTTAATTCCTTTGTGCTTTGCAATGAAAGTGTGTGTTCCTCTTCCGGATCTTTGTGAAATTAATCGTTTACCCATAAAATCACTTTTTTAATTAATAATTATAAAACTATTTACAATACCCCTAACTTTGTTGCAAGTTCACCTGCTTTAAACTTTTTATCAAGTTTAACAATTGCTTTTTTTCTTCCTCTCATATCTCTTATTATATTAACTTTATCAACCTTTACCCCATATGCTTCTTGAATAACTTTTTTTACCTCATCTTTTGTTGAATCATCATTAACTATAAAAGTTATTTTGTTTTCAGCTTCAATCATATTAACCGCTTTTTCGGTTACGAGTGGGTGAAGCACTACTTTCAAATCCTGAAGTGTCGCAGTTTTTGTCAATACTTTTTCAACAGGAACACTTTTTTTTGCTTCTTCTTTTTTAGCAACGATTTTATCTTCCTTGCCCTTCACTTTTTTTTCTTTAGAAGCTTCTGCAACAGCTTGTTTCTTTTCTGCTTCACTTAATTTTACCATTTTCCATCACACTATCAAATTTAATTCTTTTTTTCATCCAGTTCTTTTAATGCTGATTTTGTCCAAACCACTAACCTTCCTGCTTGTGCACCAGGCGCAAGTAAATCAACATTTAGTGATCTCACCGTAACTGCATCAACCCCAGGCAAATTTCTTGATGCTCTTAACACCGGGGAGTTTTTTCCAGTAACTATTAACACACTCTTTTTTTGTTTCCAAACTCTTCCTCTTGCTTTTCCCTTACCTGCTCTTTTCCTTATTTTGCTTTTAGCATTATCTAAATCCTTTCCAACACCAATTTTGTTCAAAACTTCACTAACTTCTTTTGTCTTTGAAACTGACTCTATTTTATCCTCAACTATTATTGGAAGCTCTTTTTCAACTACAAATCTTTTTTCAACTAAACTCTTATCAGCAGTAGCCGCAATAGCACTCTTCAAAGCCAATCTTCTTTCCTTTTTGTTAATTTCTTCAACCGTTCTCTCCCATGCTTTAAGTGGGTGTGCTGCTGGCCCCCCAACTGCGTGAGGAACAGAAGCAACTCTTCCATAAAGCAAGGCACCTTTATTTCTCAATCTAGGTAATCTTGCACGTTCTACATTAATTGTTCTGTGTTTTGCAGGCACTCCTCTATAACCTTTATATTTTGCAGTATTCATTTTTCCCGCTCTTGGATTTGCTCCTTTTGGTTGTTTTTTTGTTGTTTGGAGTGCGTGAGCTGCTCTCTTAATTAATTTAGGTTTATATTCTGTAGAAAAAACAATAGGCAATTCTATTGATTCTTTTACAACACCATCAATCCCTAAAATATTTGCTTTAACCATATTCCTAATCACTTTAATAAAAATTATTTTTTAAGTATTTTATCAACTTTTTCTAATTGAACTCCTTTTTGTTGCTCCGGCCTAATACTTTTTCTTAAAGCAATACACCTTTTAATTGACCCCGGAACTGAACCAAATATCAAAGCATATTGTCCCTCAACCATTCCAAATTTATTAAACCCTGCTTTTGAATTAATTTCACTCACGTTAGAAGATATTTTTAATATTCTTTTATTTGATTCTGTTCTATTATGGTAACCCATTTGTCCAGGTCTAGCAACCATCCACATTACTGTTGATGGATTCCATGGCCCAATAGAACCAACTATTCTTTGCTTCTTAGCTTTTGGCCTTAATTTTCTAACATGAAATCTCTTAACTGGACCTTGAATTCCTTTTCCTTTAGTCACTGCCTTAACATCTAAATAATCTCCTTCATTAAACACATCACTAATTGTAACTTCTTTTCCTAATTTTTCTTTTGCAAAATTTAATTGTTGTTCTTTTGTTCCCCCAATAAATAATTCTGTTACATCAGGTGTTTTTTTGAATGAAGCTTGTGTGTGTACAAGCAAAGTAAAATATTCAATATCATTTAATTCTTTTTCAAAATCTTCTAATGTGTAAACATCTTTTTTATTCTCTTTATTTTCCTTATTCTCTTTTTTTGATGTTTTTCGTTTAAAATTAGATATTTTTCTTTCAAGCTTTGAATCGTGAGTTTCTGCAAGAACATCACTTAAAACAGCAAAACCTATTTCTGCTTTAGTATAGGCCCTTACTCCAAATACTTTCATTGGTGCACATTCAACAACTGTAACAGGAACAACAACCTCTTGATTAAATGAAGGGCTTGCTTTGTGAACATTTTTGCCCACTACTTGAGTCATTCCAACTTTATAACACAAAAAATTTAGTGGTTTATTTTCAGAACCATATCCTTTCATTGAAGGGGTTTGTTTTGCAGCTCTCACTCTAGGATAGAAAGATTTTGATCCTCTTCTTGGAGCATTAAATTCAGCCATACTAATTCACTTTTTATTTTTCTAAAATTACACTATTTTAAATCTCTAACTTTTTTAGAGAATCTCCAAACCCAAAAAATAGAATTTTTTGGTATTTGCTCTCAAAAACAACACTCACCAATTTATTGTTTTTTAGAGTAGTGTACTCAATATCATATTTCCCTAAAAAAACATTTATAAACCTGCCTAAGGAGTTTTTTTTAAAAAATTAATTTGCTAAAATTAATTTTTTTTAATTCAACCAC
>MWBC01000036.1 GCA_002068885.1 archaeon ADurb.Bin336 | reverse complement strand
GTAGTTGAGATGAAGTTTTTTGATGTATTGGGAAAAGAAGTTAGCGGGACAGTAATAGTTGATGCACTTGATGGAACCAATTTGTACGATGAAGGAATTTATGGAGGTACAATTTATTTTAATGGGGATCAAAGAGAAATAGTTGAAGTAAGTGTTACTCTAGAAGATGGAAATGTTTTCACAGAAAATGTAATTATAAAAGGAAAAGACTATGTTGAAGTAGTTGTATATAGTAAAGATGTTGATTCGCTTACGCCTGTAATAGAATTTGTTGGACTGGAAAATGAAAATGGAGAGAGGGTTCAAGGAATTACTCCTGGAGCATTTTATTGGGTAAAGTTTTCGGTTACTTATCCAAGAGTAGCTACTAAAGGAGGGGTGCATTTTAGAGCAGGTTCTGATCACACTCCAATAGTTGATAGTGAGAGAATTGGGTTATACGATTTGAGTATGCAAGGAGCAATAGTTGATTACTCTACTACATTCACTCAAGAACCAGCTCCCGGAAATGAAATAGTGGATAGGGCTAATAGTGGTTCGCAAGGAGAAAAAAATAAATGGATCGAAGGTGTGGTGGTTCAACCAAAAGGAAGTTATTTAGTAAAAGTAAAAATAAGGGCAGAGGATTACACTACAGGGAAAGTGCAATTAAAATATAGAGCTTGGGCACTTGTAGGGCAAGAATATTATAGAAACCCTCTTGACGAAATTCTTTCAACAAAATCTTACTCACAAGAAAAATCAGGATTGTATGCTAATACTCTGACAAAGGATTTAGTAATGTATGAGACTTTGCCAAAATGTACTGATTCTTTGTGCATTACAACAACTTTCATTGATGAACAAGAAAATATGCTTGATAGTGAAAAATTCGAAGCACTAAAAGGAAAATTATACGCTTTAGAAGTTGAAGTAACTTCAAGAGAACAAGACAATGTGAAACTAGAAGTTTATTCTGACAACAACATTAACTTTGATTCGTCACAAACAGGTTCACTTTACTTTGCAAGAGAAACAGGATTTACTGGGTCGATTAAAAAAAATGCTAGTATTTCACTTTCAATCCCTGCTGAAGGTTCACAAAAAGCAAGATTTTATTTCACAGCAGAT
Source organism: archaeon ADurb.Bin336 (assembly GCA_002068885.1). GTDB lineage: Archaea > Iainarchaeota > Iainarchaeia > Iainarchaeales > JAAZKV01 > JAAZKV01. The sequence goes on along the minus strand of MWBC01000036.1, from coordinate 6,396 downwards.
GAAATAGGTGCAGCAAAAATAAATTTAACTGCAACAGGATCTTCAACAGTTGAAAAGGAACTTAACTTCAAAGTAGTTGATGAAAAAGTTCTTTTAGTAGAGTTATCTGAAAATCAAGTAATTGTTGGAAAAAACTTTACTGTAAAAGTAACTGACTCTGGATTAGCAGGAGTGAATAATGCGCTAATAAAAATAATTGATGGGGAAGGAAAAACAACAAAAACAATTATGGGTGATAATACTGAAGGGAAAGGAAAAAATGGTTATTATAGAATACAAAATAATTTGAGTGTGGGGTTATACACTATAGAAGTAACTGCTCCAACTTATGCTACAAACACCAACCCACTACTAGTAACAACAAGAAATGTATTTTCTTTCCCGCCCGAACTAGAAGTAAAATTACCTCAAGGCCAAAAATACACTACAATAGATGCGACTCTAGTTAATAACTCTGATTTTGTAATCCAAAACCTAGCTTTTAGTGTAGATGGAGTGAGTGAAGAAGAAATAGAAATTGATTACGAAACAGGTGAAGAAATTTTTTCAGGAACATTTGGGGTAGTTGCAGAACTTCCTTTAGCAATGTCAAAAAACCAAAAACAAACAATTCCAATAAGAATAACTTTTAATGGAGAAGATTATGAGTCTGCAGATGAAACAATTACTCTAACAATATCTGGTTTAGTAGAGGGCCAATTCCTTGCAACAATTAGCACAACAATTCACGCAATTTATAATAGACAATTAGATCCGAGTTGTTTAAAGGTTGATGAAAGTAATGCTACTATGAACTTAATTGGAAATGAAGGTGCTAGTGATTCAATAGCGATTGAAGTGACTAACAATTGTGACCAAGCAATATCTTTGAAGAAAACAATTAGGTCAAAAACAAAATTAAGTGCAATACAATTGGATGCTGAAGATTATTTGAACCTACAACCAGGTGAAATAAAAGAATTAACAATAAGAGCGTACAATTTGGTAGAAAGAGTAAGAGATGAGAGTTATTCATTTGAATTAATTTATGATTCAAATTACTTAAAGAAAAAAATTAATTTAAATGTTAGATTGATTAACCCTACACTAGCTCTAAGTTACCCTGCTCACATAACACTATATTTAGCACAAGGAGCAATTAAAGACAAAGCTACTGCAGCACAACCACTTTATATTACAAACATTTCAGCAGTTCCAATAGAAAATATTTCATTCTCACAAGGAACAACATATTCTGCAAGTGGAGTAAAACTAGAAATACAACCAGTTGGTCCAATTAATCTTGACAGGGGCCAATCAATCACTCCTCCAAGAGTACTATTTGCAACAGCAAATTCTACAATAACAGAACCAGTTGAAAGTATAATAGAAATCAGGGGGAGATTTGGAAATTTGAATAACAGAGCTGCACAATATGATAGGTATAGGTACTATGATTTATACAATTCTCAATCTTATAATCCATATGGTTATCAATCCTCTAGTTTGTATAATTATCAACCTTATAATTCATATGATTATCAATCCTCTGGTTTGTATAATTATGGGTCTTCTTATAATTCATACAATTCAGGAGCTTATTCTTTGAATAGTTATACTCCATATTCTTCAACCATGTCAAGTTATACTAATACTAATAGAGTACTTGGAGTGATAAGAGTAACTGCACTCTATTCAGGTTATAATTGTTTAAAAGCAAATTTGGCTGACTCAATGGGAGACCCATATATGTTCCCTAGTTCAGGAGTACAAATAGGAAAGATGATTACGGTTACAAACACTTGTGCAGAACCAGTGATGATTTCAGGAGCAACTCCTGCTGATTATAAACCAAACACAAATGTTTATGGAATGGTTACTCCACTAGCAAGTCCAATAATGATGTTCCTCCCACAAGTACTAGTACAACCAGGAGCAGCAGTAAAAGTGCCTTTATCAATAACAACCGCTTCTCCAGCAGTGAAAAGAGAAAGATACGAAATAGTGGTTAATGGGGTAACACAAATTAGTCAAACACTAATCTCTTCAAAACCATTTTCTGTAAAACTATACTCGGGAATAACTCTAAATGAAGAAAAATCAAAATCAACTACAGTGAGATTAAAAGAATGTGTTGCGCCTAACTCAAAAGAAGAACAAAGAGAAGTTGAGTTAGTTGCTCCCTTGACAACAGAGTCAACTAATTGCGCAGAAAGATATTGTGATGCACAAAATGCAGCAAAATATTTATCTCAAAAAATACTCCAAGTAGTTCAAAAAGCTAGAGCTGCTGGTTACTCACACAAAAACACTACTAGTGATGGGTTTCCTTGTCAATTAGAAGGGGCTTGTACATTTGCAGAAATTGGGATGGATGAAGAAGAATTATTTGATTTGTATTTACAAAATGATTCAATTTCAACAAGTATGCTAAACAAAGAACTAAACAATCTAAATGATGGAGGGAATGATACTCCATTTAGGGAAGGAGCATACCTCTCAAGTGGATTTTTAGTAGAGCCAGTTCTAGTGGATTTGGGTTATATTAAACAAAGAGCAATAGCGGGTTATGGAAAAACTGTGTTTTTTGATACTTCATTTAATGGATGTGGATATTACCAAGTTAGTATAAGTGGAGCATTCAAATCAGGAGTAGAAGGACTAGACACAATGACTCCGGTACTAATAATAAGAGCAAGGCCAATTAATGGGAACAAAAAAATAGTTACAAAAGAATGTCAAAATGTAATAACTAATATCACAAACTTTAATCCAATTGATTCGGGGTTGGGGATTGGGAAAGAATATGGTTCATGGTTAACAACAATAAACTCCGAAACAAAGTTTAATGATATTGCAAAAAGAATTTCAAAGAACAGATTCAAAACAGAGGACAGAGTGACTTCTGCATCAAATGGAAACACAATAATAATTAAAGAAGGAGCATTAACAAACGCACTAGCTCAAGTGTGTGTGAGTGGAAGTGAAACTAAAAATATTATTGTTACAATAGATTCCTCAATATCAACAAACATTGATTTAAAACAAAAAGATTCATTCTCACAACTAATAGTAAAATTAGTTTCAGATACTTTAGGAGGAAAGTTTGGGAATAATTGTGTGGTAAAAACTGGGGATGAATATTCTTGCATAAACCTATCTGAATTAGGTGAACTAGGGGATAGAAAAATAATTCTTGATTCAAGCGAATTATTATTCAACTCATCCCAAGGAGGTTGTATGAATGCAACGATATATTCAACAATAAATGAACAATTATCATTTAGCGCAATTCCATTAATGGATCCACAACCATTCTACGGAGTAAGAGAAATTACTATAAAAACTGATGATACACTAAAAAGACCAATAACTCAAATACCTGGACAAAATACTGGTACAATAAAACCACCTACTATTATTCAAAATACTGATCCTCAAAGCCCAATAACTCAAAACACCAATCCTAATCCATCTCCACAAAATCCAACCAATCAAAATTCGCAAACTACTCCAACTAATAAAAATTCTCAAAGCAAATTAGAGGGTGAAGAAAGAGTTGAAAAAATATTTTTTGCTAATGAAAAAAATACTCCTCAAAATAAAACTCCTCCAACAACACTAGTGAATAGTGGAACGATTTATACACTGAAATTTAATGGAGGAGGAATAGCTAATCAAACAACAACCAATATTCCAATGCAATTAATACCAAACCCATCCTCTCAACAATACAAATATTATAGAAACATACAAATTTGTGCATCCCCTACTGATAAGGACGCATTTGGGAATGACACTCAAGTAGAATACACTAAAGCAAATGGAGTGAGGTTTGAAATAGCAGTAAGAAACTCAATGAGTAACGAAACTACTGAAGATGCAAAACAATTAATCACAATAAACACAGGAACACTCCACCCAGATGATTTAGCTAAATTTATTTGTAGTTCAGTAAGTGGAGGAGAAGATTACAAATTCTACTTTACTACAGGGTGGATGAACACCCTAAATGAAGATGTGCCTGAACTAGGAGCATATTTAGAAGGACTAAAAAGAAAAGGAATAATTGATAGTTGTAAGCTTTGGACAAACGAATCAGGACTTAGTGGAACAAGTGCATATGACTTACCTGCAAGCAAAGCAATTGGAAGTGGCATAATGCAATACGGGACAGCATGTGCATTAACATCAGCAACTTGTAATGGATTCACAAGTGGTGCAACAGTACTAGGCGCAATAATGGGATCAATATTTGATTGTGGAATACCAATGATTACAACATACAGGGCAGAACTAGCACAAAGTAGTGGAGCAATGAAATTGGTGAATGATTGGCTTAACAAAGTAGGAGACATAACCGAAAAATGGCCACTAATAGGAGGAACTCTAAAAACAATATTTAATATAAAAGAAGATATTGAGGGGGTAGAAGCTCGGCCAGGGAATTTATATCAATTTGGGGAAAATGTTACGGATGCTTTTATGACAAGGATGTTTATAGAAGGAAAAAGCAAGATGCTTAGTCCATGGGCAATTAGTGCGCAAAATAGTTGGTCGTCAAAAGTAATAAATTACGCAGATGCAGTTGGTTCAAAAGGATTTAGTACAGAGGCACTAGACTTAGCAAGTACTCCCCTTAGTATTAGGAACTTTTCTGCGGAAGCAGCTGGGTTGTTAACAGAACCATATGAAACGGTTCTAAAAGATTTATTAGGAGTAAGTGATTTGTCAGGAAATACAGCTGCTGCTAAATTGATTGATGATTTGAAGAAATCAATTAATAGTGATGTTGCAAAAAGCCTTAATGAATCTGCTCAAGAATTATACCAAAAAGGAGGGAAAGTAATTAACTTATCAAGAAACAGAGTTGGAAATATTCCTGCAGATTCTTATGCTGAAGCAGTAAAAAAAGCACTTGATGGAGTGGATTCAAAATTCGTAAAACTTGTTTCAGAAGCAGATCCAATAACCTCACAAACTGCGTTGGAAAAAATGTTTGGACTAACTTCACCAGATCCATCAAGAGCAATGGCTGTTGAAGAAGTTATTGCTAAATTACAAGCAAATCCAAAAACAAAAGATTTGGGGGATGGATTATCACTAAAATTAATAAAGCCAGAACAAGTTACTCAAGCAACTAAAAAAGCAGCTCTAGCTATTTGCATTACTGATAAAGCTAGTTTTAGGTTGGATGATTGTGCAAAACAATTAGAAGTAGTATTCAAAGGGGATAAAAGAAAAGCTGTTGATGTAGCAAAAATATATGAAGGAAAGGTAAATAGTTGGACTGATAAACAATTAAAAGCTGCTAGAAAAAGTATTTCGGGAGGAACGGATGTTGATGATTTAGTAAAACTAATTGATGATGCAATAGTGCCAACAACTAGTGCAGATGATGCACTAACCCAATTAGCAAATATGACTAATTCAAAAGCAAAAAATGCATTAAAGAAACAATCTGATGATTTAGTAAAATCGGCTAAAGCGAGTGGTATTAGGAATAGTGCAGTTTCTTTAGGAAAGAGTATGGCACTAGGAATAGGTTGTTCATATTTATCAGATTACGCGGGTAGACAAGCATTTGAAAAAGAATTAAAATCAAAAGAAGAAGAAATAAAGAAAGATGCTAGAAAAGCTTTGAACCTAAATATAGTTTTACAAAAAAACAAAACATACTCTCTATCAATGTCAAAGAAAAGTGGGGAATGGGAATACTCAATAGTTGAAGTGGTTGATTTTAGTGAAATGAATAAAACAATAACTGAAAAGAAAGGAGAAATAATTTCAACTAAAAAATTAATTGATAATAAAATAATACCTGTAAATGAGAAATTGCCTGAAGAAAGAAAATTGAGTTATTGGAAAATAAGAACCTCTATTAGCGTTGCAAAAAAAGCACTTCCATTAGTGAAATATCCTTTCGAAGAAGCAGAAACAATACACCAACTAGAAATACTTAATGATGAAGAAATAAGAAACTTGATATTTGAATACACTAACAATTCAAGCAAATACAAAATTACTGGAGCATATGAATATGATGTAATAGGGACAATGCTTTATTTTTGGGGAGGAAGAGGACAAGAAGGAATCTACTCACAAATAGAACAAGAGAAAAAAACAAGAAGTGGATTACTTAGAGAATATGTTGAAAAAGTAATCAAAGTACACAAGAATCATGATTTAGAAAGAGATGGAGTAAATTTGAATTCAAAAGATTTGATTAAAGAATTTGGAGAAAAAACTATTGATAAAGAAGGAGCAGAAAAATTAATTAAATTGTTTTCATTTTGGAAAACAGTTGAATTAAGATCACCAAATGTAGCAATACCCTCTCCAAATACAGGAGTAATAGCAAAAAACCCTAATTCAGATAGTGTAATTTCAGAGCCAACCCAAGCAAGTTGAATGAAA
>MWBC01000035.1 GCA_002068885.1 archaeon ADurb.Bin336 | reverse complement strand
CATCTCAACTACATCAACTTTTTTTACCATATTCAAATAAACTTTTTTATCAAACTCATTCTTTTGTAATTCTACAACAGCACTCGCTTCAAAAGAATCATTGAACCCTATTACTTGGTAAGTTTTTTCAACCCCTACCACCGCTGAAACATATCCTGCAAAACTAGTTTCTAGTAGAGGCAATCCACTTGGAATAACATTCCCATCCTTAACTTCATTAACCACTACATTTACTCCATTAATTGGATTTGCTTTTTGATCAATAGAATAAATATCTAATCTTGCAGAATTAGTTGAACTAACTTTTGTTAGCAATATTTTTACTTCCTCTACACTACTTACATTAACTTTTTCTACGCTAGGCAAATACCCTTCAACAAAAGCTGTTATATAAACATCATCACTTGGATCAATTCCATTAAATTCTACTCCAGTAATTGCAGTAGTTTTTTCATCAAACAAAGATAAGTCATTATAAAATATTCTAACAAGAGCCCCTTCTAAAGAAAACCCTGATTGAGCATCACTCACCAAAACAGATAATTTTTGTCCACCTTGTTCCAAAGTAATATTAACTTGTTTTTCTTTTTCTCTAATAGTTATTCCTTCATTCAACCTATCAGAATCATAAGTTAAATAACCTTGTTTTTCAGCAACTATTCTTAGTGGAACCCCTGCAGTAATTGAAGCAACTATAGAACCATTCCTAGTATAATCACTAACCTCAATAGTATTGCTTTGTTTGTTATAAACAGTTATTTTAACATCACTAATTAATTTTTCATCAATTCCTTTTACATTAAAACCAACAGCTGCTTTTCCAACATATGATTGAAATGAAGGTTCTAATTGTATTTCTTTCACTTGATTTGAAACAAAAGATATTCTTTGAGTATACTCATTATATCCTTCAGCAGTTATTTTCATTAATAACTCTTCCCCCATAGGGATTCCTGTTTTTTTGTAAAAACTATTCATATCTTCAATTAATTCATAACTCAAATCACTAGAGTTTAGGATAATTACTGCCCCACTAATAAGAGTTTTTGTTTCTTTGTCAATTAAACGCACCCTTGCTTCTATTGACTCAAATTCTTTACTAAATCTTATTCTTGGAGAATTATTATTTTCTCCAATAGTAAATTCTACTGAAGCATCTTTGTAACCATTTTTTTGAGCATTAATATATATTTTGTCGGAGTTGTACAATGACCTGCCTAAATTAATTTTTTGTCCATCACTCGCAACACCCTTGAAAAGCTCAATTCCTTGCTTATCTTTAACAAGAAGATTAACTCCACTCAAAGCTTTTCCATCAGAATCTTTTAATGATAAAGTTAATTGCCCCACATCAGGCCCTTGATAAGTTAATATTATTCCCAATCCTATTAGTAAAATAAGTAAAATTGATATTGTTACTACAAAACTAGGTATTCCTTTATTTTCAAAAAAATCAGAGTAAACATAAACAGGAATTCCTTTTGAGTCAAGAAAATCAAGCAAATCAAAGTACTTATCCTCTGCTTTAGTATAAAACCCAGCTAGTTTTTCTGAAATCAATTAAACCAACTCTAAAAACAACTCGTTAACTATAATTAAATGTCTTGCCATATTAATAAACCTTTTTGAGGGGAAAAAATTTGAAACTATGAAAGAAATTAGTAAGAAAAAATGAACTTTTTATGAAAAAAATGATTTTTTTATTTGGAAAATATTTTTATGAATAATTTTTAGTGAATAGATATTTTTAGTAAATAAATTTTGATGAATAAATACCTTATCTAATAAAAGCTGGTTTATTCACATCATCTGAACTAGTTGAATATTCTAGTATATTAGTGTTTGCCCTCACAAGCAACTTACCATACCCGTCCCCTGCATAAGTCCACTTTGTTGGATCAAAATCAACTCCATTTAAATAAGCATTTCCTTCACATTCACCTTCATCAAAAGGACAATCACAATTCTTGTGACAAAACACTTTGTTTTTTACTTTAGTCAATACTTTCCCAGAAGAACTATTCAGCGCAATAAATACTTTTCCCCATCCAAAAACATCTTCATACTTTGTTGTTCCAGTACCCGAACTATTCGTCCCTTCAAATAAATAACTAGTGAAAGGAGTGTTAATACAACTTAAAGAATTTCCACAAGAAGAATCCCTATCAACATATACATTGTGCAATACTCCATTTAGCACCACCCAAATAACATTCCCTGAAACAAATGCTCTTTTCACACTTGGTATTAATCTATTAACATAATCATTTGAATCATAAACTTGTATTTTTTGAATTTGTTCCTCATTAGTTGAACTAAATTTAATAAATTCCTCTTCGCCCTCATTTTTTATTAAAAAGAAAATGTTTCCATCATTACTAGCAAAATCTACTGGGTTTTGTTTATACACATCCTCATGTTTACTTACATCAATATAATAATTTTTAGAACCACTAATTGAACCCAATTCTCTTTTTTCAATTATACACCCATCATTAGCAAATCCGGTTATGCAAGGAACCAAATTTCCTTCACTATCCTCTTTGAGTACAGTTTCTCCAACACACTCGCTTTTCTTAAAAGGTACTCTATAAGCAAATACTTTTGAATTATGAATTACTTTTATCCAAAAGGATTGACTGTAATTATCTTTGATTGGACTAGCATAACTAGTGTTAAATGGACACTCAAATAATTCTAGTGGATCAATTTCTGGGTAAGAAACAACTTCATTCTTACACCCACTAGCATCAATTTTGCAATTATTACAAACTAATTCCCCAAAATCAAAACCATATTGTTCACAAGTTTTTCCATTAAAATTATTTCCTTCACATTCTTCACTTCCCTCAATCACTCCATTTCCACAAGTTTGCAAAATCTTATTATCACAATTAGTAGTATTGATTCTACAATTCTCACAAACCAAATTCCCTGAATTGAATCCAAAATCAACACACCCCAATTCCCCAAAATCAGTCCCATCACAATCTTCATTTCCTTCAACTATATTATTTCCACAAATTGGAGTAATACTTGGTTCTGTTGGCTCTATTGGTTCGTCTCCTGTTGGCCCTGTTGGTTCATAAGAATTATAACAACCACTTTTATTTATTTGACACTTAATACAAGCTAATTTTCCTCTATTAAATCCGAAGCTTTCACAACTTAGTCCCCCAAAATTATTCCCATCACACTTTTCTCTTCCTTCAATCACCCCATTCCCGCACAAATCAATAGGATCAATTATTTCAGGTGCTTTTGGAAATTTATTAATACAAGCTTCTTTTTGAGTAGAAATAGAAATTGGATAACAATAATTAATATCCCAATAATACTCAGACAAATTGTTCAAAACAAAAGATAATTCTTTTTCACCGAGATTTTGAGAAAGAATATTTGAAATTATTTGGCCAGAATCAATTGATTTGTTTTCATCAAGCATTTTTATACACGCAACTCCGGAAAAATAATCTCCTTTCATTGCAGAGTAACAAGGAAGAATATATGAATAATGTTTTGCAAGATTAACAAAAATTTTTGATTTTTCTCTCTCAACAAAATTACTTTCTTTTACAAAATTAAAAGCTTGTTCTTTACTTAACCCATTAAGTGAATCAAAATTACTTATACATGAAGAAAATTTTTGTGCATCACTCTCCCAAAATTTGCAATTCTCTAAAGAAAAACCTTCCACCATAATATAATTATCAACCGAATCCTTAGTTGAATCATAACTAATTTCATTTGATGGAATATCATTAATTGTAAAGAACATTGATTTTATCGGAGGAACAACTTCTATTATTTTTTCTTTATTAAAATCCTTGAAATTTATTTTAAAAGAATTAAATGCTTGAGAAGATTTTATAATCAATTTATATTTATCAAATTCTGTTAGTTCTTTGTTAAATAATTTTGAAGGAAATTGAAAAGAATTTATTTTTAAAAAAATTTTTTGCTTAGGTTCATTTATACTCCAAAAGGAATTTATTTTATTTATTTCTCCTAAATAATTACACACATTTTTTTCACAAACTTTTTTTGCACTTCCTTCCTCTCTCCAAATTCCTCTCACTTCATCAAAATACCACAAAGGCATTTCTTCAGGAGAATTTGCTTTTTGATTTTCGTGTAGCGGAAAAATTATTTTAGCACTAGCCCCTTCTCTCAAATCAAGATTATTTTTGTTCTCACCCCTTGCAACAGTTTTTGCAAACCCATAAGATTCAAACGCAATTATAGTTCCATCCTTCCTCAAACCTTCTAGTTCTCCTGGAAAGTAAATCATTTCACTTAAATTATTTGGGTTAAAAGAGGTTATTGAAACAATTGGATTAGATACTAACTTTTCTCCATTCCCCGCCAAATCAACTCCTTTTAACTCAATTTTCATTCCTCTGTCCTCAACAATACTTCCTTCACCCAAATCAACTTTTTTAAAATCATTCAATTTAAAGAACACTAAATCAAGTTTTTGCTCTTCGCACGAAATTGTTTTGTATAACGGCACAAAACCTTCTTTTGAAAAATTTAGAGTGATTTTATCCAAACACCGTATAGTTGCTTTGTATTCATTTCTATTCACTAAAAAATTTTTTACAACAACATTTGAAGTAATTTCTAAATCATCAAAATTAGTATCTTCTCCAAAAATCATTCCTTCAATTTCATAATCTTTCCTCAAAAAATCCCACTCTGTTTGGGAAAAAATATTGAAGAACATTGTCCCAAAAACAAGGGAAATAATTATTACAAAAACAAGGCTCATTATCACTAATCCTATTCTTTTCAAATAATAATCAGGTTCTTTTTTCCCAATAATCAAATCTAATTCTCCTTCATCATAACCTAATTTTACCAACACTTTTTTTATAGTTTCTTCACTCTCTCCTTTTTTGTGTAATTGAAGTATTTCCTTGCAAACATTATAAAATAAATTAATTTCTTTTAATTCACTTTGAGTCGCTTCTTTAAAATTCATTACTAACTCTAATTTATTTTTTTCTTCTCTAGCGTACCTAGCCACAATTTTTTTTGTTTGAATATCCACTACAAAAAACCTTCTCTATTTAATCTGAACCCCTGAATTCAAAAAAAATTATTCATTTTTATTTGCCCAATAAAACCAAGCAACATAAAACACGGTAATGTAAATAAATAAAACTAATTTAAATAAAACATCATGAGCAAATTCAATTACTTGAATGTTTTGTGTAAGAGCAATATTAATGGTTATTATTATTCTAATTAAATTAAATACAACTCCTACTATTATTGCAATTATTACCCCAATTAGTTTTGATTCATTTTTTATTCCAAAACTCGCAAGAATTGCACTTATTAGAATTATTATCTCAAGTATTCCTGTACATAACCAAGCGATGTGAATTGTTTTAGAACCAACTATAAATGAATAACAACTCCCACTAACTCCTTCATAAAACCAAGTGTATTCATTACAAGGAACAAATCCTTGAGTAAAAGTATTATTCCCAAACAAATTTAGTACAAACTCAACTCCTACCCCAGTTAATTGTTTGAAAAATTCTTGAGGAATTAAAGATATTAAAAAAGAGATTGTTAAGTAAAATAAAATAAATCCTAGAACAAAATAAACAAATTGTTTTTTTTCATTTGATTTAATTTCTTTATTTTCTTCCTCAATTTTCTTTTTTATTATTGAAGGAATTTCTTTTACACAAAATTTTTTGGATTTTTTTTTCATTAACAATTATTATTTTTAGGAGTTAATAATAATTGCTTTTGAATTAAAAAAAGAGTTTTTTTACTCTTAAACACCCTCTAATAATTAACTTCAACAAAACTTTATCACACTCTTATTTTAACAATTTTTTATTTTCTTTTTGTCGTAATCAAGTTTTTATATTACTTAAACTCTAATTGAATAAGAGTTTGAGTAAGAGTTTGAGTAAGAGTTTGAGTAAGAGTTTGAATGGGAGTTTATTGATTTTTATTTGAATTAATTGTTGGGTTTGGTATTTATGAAGATTGGTGGGTTTAAGGTTGGAGATTTTGTTGTTAAGGATGTTGCTGGTAAGCGTACACTTATTCTTGATTGTAGAAATTGTATTTACTCTGCTTCTTTAGCAGAGGATCACCATTGTAGGTTTCACGCTATTAAATTGCTTCAAGAGGTTGAAGCCCAAAAGATTGTTCTTGCTGAAGCTTATGAGAGGGTGTATGAAGAAACTCAAACAAAAATGTTGATGGAGATAGCTAATTTTGCTCAAAGGTTAATTGTTGAAAGTGTTTGGAGTTATAATCACTTAGGAAGGGCCTCTGTTGAGTGTGAAAGGTTTTTTCCTGAACGTCATCAAATAATTGTCAGGATTGCTAATGATTTGATTAGTTATGATCCCCTGTTGGCTTATTTGACTTTGCTTCAAGAGTTGAAAAAGGAAGAAGGAAAGATGCGTCAATCTCCCCCTGATTATATTTCTTGTACCGAGCCTTACATAGCTACTCTTGTTGGGTTGAAGAATAGGTTTGAAACAATGCTCTTGATTATTAGGTCAAAAAAGATTTTAACTGAATTAAGAGAGGTTCCTCAAACTAATCAAATTTACAAGGCTTTGTTTGAAGCGGATATTAAACCTAGTTTTATTGGTTCTAAATTGTCTTTTAGTGGGATTGAGAATTATGAATTGGTTGATGAGTATTCTGTTAAGGAATCCAGTGTACAAATTTTTGCTGATCCAAGCAGGGTAGAAAAATTGTATTACATTAATCCCCCTGAATACTCCCTAGCCCCTGAACAATACTTTGTTTTGAGCAAAACTAGGGAGGTTGTTGCTTCTTATAGACCAGGTAGGACTTCGCTTAGCACGGTTGCTACTTCAAGAAGGTACTTTGAGAGATTATATGAATCAACTATTAAGGAGATTGCTGCGTTTAATAGGATTCAATTAACTTCGGATGATATGGGTTCTCTTGCAAAGGTAGTTGCTCGTTATACTGTTGGTTATGGTATTTTAGAAATTTTGTTGAATGATAGAAAAATCACTGATATTTATATTGATTCTCCAATTGGAATGAAACCAATTTATATTGTTCACTCTGATTATGGACAATGCCAAACCAACATTAGTTTTACAGAGAATGAAGCTAATGCTTTGATTTCAAAAATGAGGGCAATGTCTTCTCGACCATTTGATGAAGCTCACCCTGTTCTTGATTATGATATAGCTGATCTTGAAACAAGAATTGCAATAATTGGTCCGCCCCTAACTCCTTCTAGTTATGGATTTGCTTTTAGGTTGCACAAAATGACTCCTTGGACTCTTGAACAATTCATTGATGTTAGTTTCTTAAATCCCCTAGCAGCAGGGTTGTTGAGTTTTTTGATTGATATGCAAACAACTACTCTTGTAGTTGGTTCAAGGGGTTCGGGAAAAACTTCTCTTCTACAAGCATTAATGCTTGAGATTCCTCAAAACTCTAGAATAATTACTACTGAAGATACTCTTGAACTTCCTGGCCCGTATATGCAAGAAATTGG
>MWBC01000034.1 GCA_002068885.1 archaeon ADurb.Bin336 | reverse complement strand
ATTACAGTTACAAACAATACTGGAAAAGATCAAAAGAATGTGAAAGTAGTAGTAGAAGTACCAAAAGAAGTTAGTGAAACAGCTTCAAGAATTACTTCAGGAACAATCTTTACAATATTAAAAGATGATCCAATACTAGAATTCACACTACCTTTAGTAAAAGCTGGACAAACACAAACAGTTACTTACACAGTAACTGATACAGAAGCACCAGTTTTAGAAGGAGTGAATTTCACAGAACCAAGTGTAAGATTTGCTGAAGAAGTAACAATTCCAACAGGAACTGATGATACTACAGAAACAGATACTACAACAGAAGAAACTCCAGTAGAAGCACCAATGGATATGATACCAATTATAATAATATTAGTTGTATTATTAGTAATCGTTGGAGTAGCTTACTATAAAAAAGATGACATTCAAAAAATGTTAAAAAAATAATTAAATTTTTGAAGAAGGGGTAAAACCTTTCTTCTAAAAACTTTTTTTTAAAAATTCAAATATCTTTATTAACCCCAAAAACCAAAATTCTTATACATAATGAGAGGTTTTTTTTATGAAAAAAGAAGATTTAATTAATCAAATGATAGATGAAATAAAATCATTAGAAGATGAAACAGAAGGTTATTGTTTTGAAATCCAACCACCAAAATTAGAAGATTATGGAAAAACAGACGATGAAAAATTTAAAACATTTGTAATGAAAGAAAATTATAGAAGAGAACAAATACAAAATGTTGTGCTTGAATTAGCGAATAAATTTGATTTAGACAACCCAAAAACATACTTGCAAATAAAAGAAATTGCAATAATAAAATTATTCCAAAATGAATTACACAAACAAGCAGTGGCTGAATTAACAATTGAAAAAAATACGAAAAGTAAAAAAAATTCAAAAGACCTATTTGCAGAATATAGAAAAAATGTTGAACTTATATCAAAATTATTGGGCAAAGTATATATTGCGCCAACAATAAAAGAAGAAAAAATACCTTCGCGTCAAGAAATTTATGGGACTAATAAATACATTATAATTGATTAAATAACAGACACAACGTTAAAATGAACCGCCCACCCTAAAAAGATGGGGGTTATTTTTCTACAGTCATTATAAGTAACCACACTTATTCGCATAGTATGATTATACCGGCCATATTTAATGAGGCCCTGTGTATTTTGACTTTGGTTTAATACAAGTTAGTTAAGTTACTCTGTTTCTGATTTCTTTTGCCATTTCTAATGATTATCTTTTTTGTCTAAAGGTAATATTCAACTAACTGGACTAACTTTTTGTTAATTAATCAAATTGAATCAAACAACACTCCACCCCCATTATCTAAAAAACATTTTTCAGCAGAAAGCAAATCTTCATTTAGCTTAGATAATTTTATATATTTGCGATTATTTGTCTTTTTCTCATCAGGACTGTAATTTATCCCAGCACATTTCAAGACAACTTTAATTTCATCCATACTGCTTGACAAATGTCCGGCCGTTTTAGGCAACTGTTTTCGCTCATCTTCATTTTTTGCAATTGATTGTATACAATCCAATAAATCACTAATCGTCCCAATCCAATCTTCTTTATTCTCCATAAATTCAATTAAAATACTTCCCAAAAGATTTTCTTCAACTGACTCTCTTTTTTGATTCTCAACTTTTTCCATATATGTTTCTATAAAATAGTTTTCTGGATATCCAATTGCCTGTGCAATCGCCTCACCCCAAATTCCAAAGCTTTTCATTCGAGGAGATTTAACTAATTCTATTTTTGGCTTTATTTCTAATGCTTTTGATAAATTTGTAAGTATTTCATCAAAAAGATATGGATGAATATCATTGAAATATTCATCTAATTCTTCTTCACTAATAAATTTGTTTTCTAGGCGATTACATTTAATTAAGATACTCCGGTCCAACAAATCAGGAGTTACAACAATATTGTTTATACTTGTTGTCATTAATGCATTTTTCAATTTAAACTTACAAATACTATTGTTTGAATATAGCTGCCGTTTAAATTTTGTATCACCGAGAATTATCCTACATAACTCATCACTTAATGATTTTTTTATCTCCCTCAAATTGTCCAATACAACTATTCGAGAATGATTACATGTATACAACAAATCGTCTGCCCTATGTAAAGAAAACGTTTTCCCCTCATTAGGGTCAACAATTTCATGCATCCAAATAGCACACATAGTTTTCCCTGAACCTTCTGTCCCAAAAAATGAAAGTAAAGGCATTGCCAAATCTGGAACGAACCCAGCATGCATCCAAACTTCTAACAACATCTGAGTTTTTTTTGTTGTGTCTTCATTTCCAAAATCAAATTTCCCAAGTAATTCTTTAATTAAACTGTTATCAGTTTTTTTCGGATGAGGATATGGAAGGGCCAAAGCTTCAGGATTTGGTTTGAATAATACAGTGTTTATAACGTCCATTGAGTATCCTTTATCACTAATACGAACACAACTAGATTCTCCATCTTTTAAATCAATCAATATATCTCCATTTCTATCATCAAAACGAATTCTTTCTTTTAGGTTTGTTTCAGGATAATCAATAGCTAGAGCATAAAAATAACTTATTACACTATCAATAGCTGATTTTGAAGGAATTCTTTTGAACACTTTTACAGCAGCATTTATTAAAAATGCCCTACACTCATTTGAATCTAACAAATGAACAGCAACACCTCTTTCAGTTGGCACCCCCAGATATGTTAATTTATCATAATCCCTAACTAAGGCACAATATTTTAAAATATATTCTGCCAAACGCGTTCCAACATCTATATTTTCAGATTCATTTTTTTCATTTTTATTAATTTCTTCTTTTGTTTTAGATTCATCACATTCATTTTCATTTTTTTCTTTTATTTCTTTTAAATTTTCTTTTTTATCTTCAATCTTTTCTGATAACTCATTTAATGGTTTATCCATATTAAAAGCCCATGCAAAATCTTCTTCTTTCTCACTCATATATTCACCTTCAAATTCTCCTTTTCAGTAATACTGACTCTATTATTATTGATGCAGACTTTACTTATTATCATTACCATTTATATAAGTTTCCCATACTATATTGATATATGCCAAAATTTAACTTATTTGAAAGTCAAGACTTATTCGAATTATACTACCTAATACTAACTTGGAGTAAAGATGAAGATTGTCGCGAGAAAAACATCATAAAAGAATTAAACTTAATAAGAAAAAAAGACAAAAGAAAACCAATAAAACAAACAACATTAAACAACCAATTAAGATTTTTAAGAAAAAAGATATTTATACAAAATAAAAATGGGAAATTGGGAAATGGATATTTTGGGCCACACGTACACCAAACATTCAAATATTATTTTGTCAACATTAGAACAAAAAACAAAGTACTAAATTATTTATTAAAACAAAACAAGACTCCTACCCCACAAGACATACTCTTTAAAATTAAAAAAATAGAAGACAACATGTGGGAAGATGGAATACTTGAAGAATATATATCAGCAAAACAACTAATCTCATTTAATCTATTTCGACTATTTAACTTCTTTTTAAAAAACAATTTACCTGATATCAAACAAAAGCAAAGATTAACATTCAAATCACTGAAAATATATTTTGAACATTTCTTATTAATTAACTGGCAACCAATACATAAGCAATTACTCAAACAGGAATCAAAAGAATGGATAGATATCTTTGAGAAAATTTTTATTAGCACTGAACCACATTTCAAAAAACTTATTTTAACTGAATATCAATTAAAAAAAATTCAAACGGAGGAATTAAAATGAATTATAAGGAGAATACAAACCAACTAGAAAGAACGAGAGCCATTCGGTGTGCAATTCTGGGTGGGGGGATTAATATTTTTCTCTGGTAAAGTACTTGCGAATTGTTTTTATTAATATTTTAATACTAATTTATTATGGAATTTGAGTTTAAAAAGAACCAAATATTATTTGACAGAGAACTTAGTGATTTGGATAAATTTGTAATAAAGTTTGTAAATATCCTTAATAAAAATGAAGTTGATTATGTTCTTGTTTCTGGTTATATTGCAATACTTTTTGGTAGAAGCAGAGAAACAGAAGATATTGATATCATAATTGAAAAAATTCCTTTTCAAAAATTTGATGCCCTGTGGAATGCACTTGAAAAAGAATTTGAGTGTTTGAATACTTCTTCATCAAAAGAAGCATACAATGATTTTTTGTTAGAAAAATCTTCAATTAGATTTGCTTATCCAAAAGAATTTATTCCAAATATGGAGATAAAGTTTCCTAAAAAAGAGTTTGAGCAAGAAACACTTGATGACAAAATAGTGGTGAAAGGCAAAAAATATTTATTTAATATTTCAAATTTAGAAAAACAAATTGCGTTCAAATTATTTCTTGGTTCGGAAAAAGATTTGGAAGATGCAAGACATTTGTGGAACATATTTAAAGATAATTTAAATAAACAATTAATTATTACAAAAGCAAAAGAGTTAAAAGTTTTAGGTAATTTAATTAATGTGGTGTTGGAATGAATTATTCAGAAGAAGAGTTGCGAGAGTATAAAATTCAGAATTTTAAGGAAAGATTAAAGTTTATTGATGATTATACTAATTGGTTGAAAAAAACTCCTAATAAGGAATGGTCAAGGCAACAAAATAAAATCCTTTCACGATAAATAATTAGGTTGTGTATGTAAAGTCTGGGTGGGGGGATTGATTGTAATTTGGTGGCAGGGGTTATTAGGGTGAGTAATTTGAGGTATTCAGGTGTGGTGGGTACACCTTTTGTTTCTTCTGGGTCTAGTTCAAGTAGTTCTTGTGTTGCTCAGTGGAGTTGTTCTTCTTGGGGTGCGTGTGTGGGTGGTGTTCAAACTAGGGTTTGTACTAAGATAAATGATTGTACTCCAATTTATGGAGAGCCAAGCGAATCTAGAAGTTGTATTGTTGGTGGGGAAGGTAGTGAGGAAGAAGTTGATGATGATTCAACTGATAATCCAATAGTTGATGATTATAACCCAACAGAAAATCCTCCAATTATAGACACTCCAACTACAAACACTCCTATTGATAACTCCAACCCTAATAATAATTTAAATAATCAAGAACCATTAAATAAGGATGTAGGAAATGAGGGTAAAAATTGGTTTAATATAATTCCAATTCTAATAATTATAGCAATATTATTGATTGCTATTGTAGTGTATATTAAAAGAGATGATATTAAAAAAATGTCAAAATAGATTTTAATTGAGTGAAGGAAAATAAAATCAAAAATTAGTTTATTTCAAAAACTTTTTTTTAATTTAACAAAGATACAATCAAAAAAGGATTTATTACAAAAAGTTTTAATAATAAATTGAGTTTAAATTAGTGAGTGGTTTTTAAATATGGATTCAAAAAAAGTATTGAAGTTGTTCGCATTAATTATTCTATGTGAAGTAGTTGGATCAATTGGAGTTATATTCACTTACCCAGCTATTCCTACTTGGTATGCTTTCATAAACAAACCATTTTTCTCTCCACCAAATTGGTTATTTGCTCCAGCATGGATTATATTATTTTTATTAATGGGAGTAGCACTTTATTTAATATTAGAAAGTAAATCTAGTAATCAAAAAAATTTAGCAATAATTTTATTTGCAATGCAATTCTTTTTTAATGTACTTTGGTCATTTCTATTTTTCGGATTAAAATCTCCTCTTTTAGGATTAATTGGAATAATAGTTTTGTGGTTTTCTATACTTGCAACAATATTGAGTTTTTATAAAATTTCAAAAAAAGCAGCTTACTTACTAATCCCCTATATTTTATGGGTGAGTTTTGCAACAATACTAAACCTAGCAATCTTATTAATGAACTTATAAAAAAAACTCAAATTTGTGAAAAATTAGTTTAAACTTAAATCTTGTCAGAAGCTATTTTCTTATTTTTCTGAATACTTGATAAAGAAGGAGCTTTGCCTGATAATTGGCGATTCAAAATTTCAAGCAGAGTGAGGTTTTGATTAAGGTTATTCCAAGAAGCGTGCAAATCTCTTTCAAGTTGAATATTCTTAAAAACAGCTGAACGAGTTGGCTTAAAACTAGTGAAAATAGTGTTACCGAGTTTCTCACACTCAGCTATTTTTAATTTCTCTTCATTTAGAGAATCAATCAATGAATCCACTTTTTTTACTAACTTCATTCTTTCTTCAGCGAATTGAATTATGCTTTTAGGGGGGTTTAAACGAAGGTATTTTTCTTTCTCAATTAATTGCTTTACTTTATTATTAAGCAAAGCCGTTCTACTAATTGTTTTGCTTGATAAGTGATTAAGCATTCTATGAGTCCTTAATTGAACCTTTCTGCTCTTAGAAGCAAATCTATCAGATTTTGATTTAAAATCTTTTTTGTATAACCTGCGAGCAGGTTTAGCTTTAATACTATTAACCAAACAAATCCCTCAATTTAACTATTTACAAATTAAATAAATTCTAAAATAAAAAAGTATTGTGTGAGTTAAATCAATTAAAATTAATTCTAATTTATTTAATTGTGTGAATCTAAACAAAATTAAAATTCTAATTTTTATTAATTCTATTTTTAATTAATTTTTATTAATTTTAATTAATAATTTTAATTAATTTTGATTTAATTAATTTAATTAATTCTGATTAGTAATTTTAATTAATTTTAATTTTATTAATTAATTTTAATTAGCTCAGTTGGTGTGTTAAAGTTTGGTTTGGTTAGAACCTAATGAAATGGATTCATTTAAAAACTAGGTTGTGTTTATTAGTTAGTATGAAAAAAGTTGTTTTTATATTAGTAGTGCTTATTACAATGCTTTTGTTTTTTGGTTGTGTGGGGCAGAAAGAAAAAGATGGTTCTTCAGTAATGGATTCTCCTTTAGTTGGGTTGGTTGAGTTTAAGGAGTTGGATGATTCTAGAGCAACTAGTGAGGGTTTGGCGACTCTTGTTTTGGCGAATAATCAGTTTGGGGTTGATTATTATAATAAGTTGGTTAATAGTGAGGAGCAATCTGGTGAGAATGTTTTGTTTTCTCCTTTTAGTATTTCTACTGCTCTTGCGATGACTTATGAGGGGGCAGATGGTTTGACTGCGGAGGAGATGAGGAATGTGTTGTATTATCCTCTAGATGATTTGGTGAGGAGATCTTCTTTTGCGAGGATGTTTAATTTGTTAAAAGAAAGTGCAAGTAAAGGAGATTATGAGTTGAGTGTGTCAAATACTCTTTGGAATGAAAAAACATATAAGTTCAAAGAAAGTTTTTATGATGTGCTTGATAGTTATTATTATGCTAAGTCAACTCCTCTGGATTTTCTTAACAATCCAGAGGAACAAAGAGAGTTGATTAATGATTGGGTTAGTCAGAACACTAAAGAAAAAATAAAAGATATTCTCCCAAGGGGTTCAATTACTAATGATACTAGGTTGGTGTTGGCGAATGCTATTTATTTTAAGGGAGATTGGTTAAGTGAATTTAATTCTAGACAAACTATTCAGAAAGATTTTTTTGTGAATAGTGAAGAATGGGTTAGTGTTTTGATGATGAATAAGAGAGGAGATTTTGTTTATTTTGAGGATGAGGAGTTTCAGTATTTGAAGTTGCCTTATAAGGGGGGAGAGATTTCGATGGTTGTTTTACTCCCAAGAGAGATTAAAACAAATTTTGATATTCCTAGTGCAAAAGAGTTAATGGATTTACAACAAAAAATGTCTACTGAAGATGTTATTGTTGATTTGCCGAAATTTAAGTTTGAAGCAAAGTATGAATTAAAAAAAGATTTAATAGAAATGGGTTTGAGAAAAGCTTTTACTGATTCTGCTGATTTCTCCAAAATGGATGAAAGAAAAGCTGTTAAAATAGATGAGGTTTTTCATAAAGCATTTATTGAAGTTAATGAGGGTGGAACAGAAGCAGCTGCGGCAACAGTAGTGGTTGCAAAAGCAACATCTGCAATGCCACAACCAGTTGTGGTTGAGCCAAAAGTTTTCAACGCAAATCATCCATTTGTTTTTTATATTGTTGATGAGGTTGGTGGGGAAATTTTGTTTATGGGTAGAGTAGTTAACCCAAATTTGTAATTAAATAATTTTTTCAAAAAAGCTAAGAAATAGATTTTTAAAGGTTTTCAGAGTCAATATAAATAGAAAACTGCTTTTAATTAACCTAAGTTTTTATCTATTGCAGTTGGTTAAGTTAGTAATGGTTCATTTGAAATAGGGAAAGGGGTTT
>MWBC01000033.1 GCA_002068885.1 archaeon ADurb.Bin336 | reverse complement strand
CAGGAATTGTTACTAAACTTAATGGCAAACCAAACAATGCCATACCAGACAATCCTGCAAAAATATCAAAAAATGCAGAAAAGATTATTAATAATGAAGGAATTATTTTTTTAAAAAATAATAAAACAACAACTATTAAAAGAACTAATGCTGTGATTCCTATACTCAAAGAACTTTTTAAAAAATCTTTACCTAAAGTAGGAGCAACTTCTCTAATTTGAACCTTTGCATCTTCTTGTGTTAAATTTAATTGATCTAAAACAAGATCTAACACAATTTTATTAAAATTATCACTTGCTAAAACAAGTGTCTCTTCATTAAATGTTTTTAAATCCTCTTTATTTAAAATTAAAGAAATATCTTCAACAACAGATGCATCTAAAATTCCTTTTTCAATCAATGGTTGAAACAATGCTTTTGATTCTTCTTTTAATGTATCAATATTTGCATTATAATTAAATTCAGCTTCTTTAGTTCTAGCCAAATCTAAATCAGGAGAAACTGAATAATTAACTAACAAACCATATTCTGTAATTCCTTTTGTTTCACTCACTTCAACTTCTTTTAAACTATATGTTGATTGAAGAAGAGAAGCAATAGAACTATAATCTCTATGATCACTATAATGTAAAATAATCTGATTACCACCTTTCAAATCAATACCTTGCTCTATACCAGGATGGAAAAAAATTAAAAAAACAAAAATAATAAAAAATATTAATGGCACAAATAACCATTTTTTATAATTCTCTTTTTTATATAACTTCATAAAAAGATCACTATGTATATTTTAAATAAAACAAATGATATCGAAAAAGTTTAACTAAAATAATATATAAGAAAAAGTATTTAAAGACTATGGTATAACAAAAAAAACATAAAACAAATCAAATATATATCCATTAATAAACATATCAATCCATAATAATATAACTTACAAACAAAATAAAAAATAGGCAAAAATATGCAATTCCCTAAAATCCATTTAAGTAAAGAAATATTAGACATAATTCTAAATCAACTAAAAAAAGATAAACAAAACAAAAATGTATTTAGATATATCGATCAATTTCAAAAAAAAATTACTGACTACTACTTATCAATATTAAACAAACTTCCAGACTACACAAAAATGGAACCATTCTACAAACTAATGTCACAAAACATTGTGCCTTACACAACTATGGAAAAATACAAAAACCACTATCTTGCAACAATAAAAATCATAAACAAAATTTCAGAAAACTACAAAAACAAATGTAAAAATGAAAGAGATTTTAGTAAAAGAGACAAACTAAAAAAAGAATTTCTTGGAAGAATCACATCGGTTATAAAAAAATTAGATTCAACAAACAAAAAACTAATAGAATGCTCCCAAGAATTCAAAAGAATACCAAACCCTAAAAAACTATTTACAATTGTAATTGTGGGGCTACCAAATACAGGAAAAACAACATTATTAACAAAAATAACAGATGCAAATCCAGAAATAAACAGTTATGCATTTACAACAAAAGCATTAAATTTTGGATACTTTAAAAAAAGAGAAGAAATTATACAAGTAATTGATACACCAGGACTAATACATAAAGAATTTAAAGAAATGAACACTATTGAAAAACAAGCAATTGTTGCAATAAAAACAATAGCAAACATTATTATTTTTGTATATGACGAATACCAAGACATACAAACACAAAAAGAGATGTTAGAAAAAATAAAAGAAGAAAACCAAAACAAACAAATACTTGTATACTCAAAAACAGGGAAACAAATACTAGATGAACCACACATAACTATTGAACAAATACTAAACAAACAATTTAAATGTTAATAATATAAATGTTACCATCTATAACATATATTACAAAACAATAAACCTACTTTTTATTCAAAAAAAAACAACTGGTGAGCAATATGTCTAAACTAACAAAAAAAGAAAAAGATAAAATAAATGAAGAAATAATTAAACAAATTGTGGAAGAAGCAAACTTTTTATTAGAAGACAAATCTATTCCAAGAAACATTACAAACATCCTTTCAAACATAGAAAAAAGACTTAAAACAAACTTAAATGTTGTAGAAGTGTCTACAATTGTCTATGAACTAGAAGAAACAACAAACTCAGTAAACATGACAGAATATAGATCTGTTGTATGGTCTATAATTAGCAAACTTGAAGGATTAAAAGAAAATCTTAAATAAAATGGATACAGAAATAATAAATTATGCAAAATCAAAAAAACTAATAATCACAGAAGCTGCACTTACACTTTTAGATAGCAATAACTATAAACAAATAATAGACAAACTTGCTGAACAAGAAAAAATATTTGTATCACCAGAAGATATTAAAAAAGAAATGATAACAACACCAGACAATAAACCATATATAAAACATTTTAGAATAATGGAAGAATACTCACTAAAAAACAAAAACTATTCTCAAGGGACAGTAGAAGACTTTCATAAACTTTTTTTAGACAAATATAACACACTGTCTGGAATAATAAAACAAAGAATTGATTTTGAACATACAACTATTGCAGATGCAAAAAAACTTACAAAAAATAAACAAGTTGACATCATTGGAATGGTATATGAAAAAAAATATAGCAAAAATGGAAACCTTATACTTACAGTTGATGACCCAACAGGAAAAATAAACCTTGTAATTTTAAAAAATCAAAAAAACTTTGAAGAATATAACAGTATACTACTAGACAATGTGCTTGGATTCAAATGCACAATACTATCACAAGACATGTTCATAGTAAACGAAGCACTCTACCCTGACATGCCTACAACAAAAATAAAATCTGACCTTAAAGATGATATTTATCTTGCAGCAATTGCAGATACACATGTTGGAAGCAAACTTTTCTTAGAAAAAGAATTCATTAAATTTATTGATTGGATAAATGGAACAGATGGCGACACAGAAATTGTAAAAAACATAAAATATCTTATAATTGCAGGAGACTTAGTTGATGGGATTGGGGTATACCCATCACAATATGAAGAACTTGCAATACAGGACATCTTCAAACAATATGAACTATTTGAAGAATACATATTACAAATACCTAAAGACATAGAAATATTCATAATCCCAGGAAACCATGATGCTGTAAGATTATCTGACCCGCAACCACCTATTCCTGAAATGCTTCTACCAAGACTTAGCAAACAAAAAAACATACATTTACTTGGATCGCCTGCATGGGTAGATATAGAAGGATATAAAACATTAATATATCATGGGGCGGCATTACATGGAATATACTCAACAATAAAAGACATACCAATGAGCAAACCAGACCTTGCAATAAAAGAAATTTTAAAAAGGAGAGATTTAATGCCACAATTTGGAAGCAAACAAACATTTATACCAATGGAAAAAAATCTATTAACAATAAATGAAGTGCCAAACATTTATATCGGGGGAGATGTCCACCATCACGCATATGGAATATATAAAGAATGCCATATAATAAACACCTCTTGTTGGCAATCTATTACAAAATACCAAATAGAACAAGGACATATGCCTACATATTCAAAAATAATGTTATTTAATTTAAAAACACAAAAAATGATACAAAAAGACTTTCACTTAGAAACAGAAGAAATATAAAAATATAAAAATAATTTAAAAAAATAATTTAAAAAAAAGAAAAACATGAATGACATAAATTTAATTGCAACACCAGATGTAAAAAAATATTATAACCACATTACAGAAAAAGTAGACCATGCAATAGATGTTGCAAAACAAGCAAAACAAACAGGAAAAGATGTATCCACTGAAATTGAAACACTACCTGCACCAGGAATTGCAGAAAAAACAGAAATATTAACAGGGCCCAGTGGAGTTGCAAAAATATACAACAAACTCTGGGAAAAATATCAAAATAGAACAAAAGTAATATTAGAAATATTCAACATGATAATAGATAAAAAACTAGGAAACATAGAAGACCCAGAAAAAAGACTAGAACAAGCAATAAGAACTGCACTAGTTATAGAAACAGAAGGAGTTGTTGTATCACCACTGGATGGACTACCAAAAATAAAAATTTCAAAAAACTTTGATGGTAGCGAATATGTTGACATATATTATGCATCACCAATTAGAGCAGCAGGTGCAAATGCACAAACACTTCCTTTACTATTAGCAGATCTTGCACGAGAAAAACTACATATAGACAAATATAAACCAAACAAAGAAGAAATAGAAAGAATAATAGAAGAAGTAATGATATATCAAACAGAAGTAGTTGTTAGACAAGAAAGAATTACAGAAAAAGAAATAAGAACAATTGCTGAAAATTGTCCTATTTGTGTAAACGCAGAACCTGACACAAATGCAGAAGTAATGGCACATAGAGATCTAGAAAGAATACCATCTAACAAAGTAAGAGGAGCAATGTGCCTTGTTCTAATAGACGGGCTATTTGTAAGAGCAATGAAAATAATGAATACAGCAAAAGAATTTGGACTAAACTGGAACTGGTTAGAACAACTAATTAAAATTAAAAAAACAACAGAAGGACTATTTGAACTAAAACCTAGTTATAAATATTTAGAAGGCCTAGCAGCAGGAAGGCCAGTATTTGGATACCCATTAATACCTGGTGGATTTAGACTAAGATATGGAAAAGCAAGAAACACAGGACTAATGGCAAAAGGAATAAACCCTGCAACAATGTATATACTAGATGAATTCATTGCAGTCGGAACACATGGAAAAATAGAAAGACCTGGAAAAGCATTACAGTTCTTTCCATGCACAACAATAGATGGACCAATAGTTAAACTCAAAAACCAAGAAGTCATAAAAATTGATGATGCAGAAACTGCAAAAAAATACATAAAAGAAATAGACAAAATACTATTTGTAGGAGACATACTTTGTACAATTGGTGACATAAGAAAAAGCGGAGACCCACTAATAAAAAATGGATATGTGGAAGAAGAATGGCTTGCAGAAATAAAATACCTCTACAAAAATGAAAAAATAAACAAACAAACATATGAAAAAGCACTTAAATTCTATGAAAACCCTGCACCACACACTGCAATTGAAATAGCAATAGAAGAACATTTGCCATTATTCCCAAAATATATATGGTACTATGATCTACTAAACACTGAAGAACTAAAAACACTAATAAAACAAACAAGAAATGCACAAAAAATATTTTCTGGAAACAAAATAGTTAATGCAAAAATAGAATACCAAAAAGAAACAAAAGAAATATTAGAAAAAATCGGTATACCACACAAATATGATCCACAACAAAACATCATATCTCTAGAAAATGAACAAGCATACCCTTTCCTAAAAACCATTGGTGCATTAAATGCAATAAACCCATTAGACGAACACATAGAAACATTTCAAAAAGACATATCTACAACACAAAAACTTAGTGAAATCTCAAAAATTGACATTAGAGAAAAAAGTGGAACATATATTGGGGCAAGAATGGGAAGACCAGAAGCTGCACATGAAAGACTAATTAAAGGAAACCCAAATGTACTATTTCCTATTGGACAAGGATATGGAAACAGCAGAGACATAGTAAAAGCAAGTATGAAAAAAAGCAACAATGCAAAAGGAGGAGAATACGGAATATCTGAAATTGAATGTAAAGCATATCTTTGTACAAAATGTAAAAAAATAACATATCACAACTACTGTTTTGAATGTAATCAAAAAACATTACCTATAAGATACTGCCCAAAATGTAAAAAAGAACAAATAAATGAAATCTGCCCAATATGCAATCAAAAAACAATATATAAAACTCAAAATAAAATAAACTTAAAAAAAGCACTAGAAAATGCGTGCAACAACCTTAATATAACTGCACCAGAAAAAATAAACGGGGTAAAAGGACTAATAAACCAAAACAAAATTGCAGAACCTTTAGAAAAAGGAATATTAAGAGCAAAATATGGACTACATGTATTCAGAGATGGAACCATTAGATTTGAAGCACTAAATGCAACAATTACACAAATATCTGCAAAAGAACTTGGAATAGATGTAAAAAAACTAAAAGAACTAGGATATACACAAGACTACTTGGGAAATGAACTAAAAAATGAAAACCAAAAAGTATCTATTTTCCCACAAGACATTATACTAAACGAAAAAGCAGAAGAATACTTTATAAAAATAAGTAAATTCATTGATGATCTTTTAGAAAAATTCTATGGACTACCAAAATACTATAACATAAACACAAAAGAAGACTTAATTGGAGAACTAGTAATAGGAATTGCACCTCACACATCTGCAGGAGTAATTGGAAGAATAATTGGATTTTCTAAATCAAAACTTTGTTGGGGACACCCTTATTTTATAACTGCAAAAAGAAGAAACATAGATGGAGATCAAGACAGTTTACTATTATTAATGGACGGGCTACTTAACTTCTCACAAAAATACTTAAGTGAAAAAAGAGGAGGAAGAATGGACACCCCTCTCTCATTTACAACAATAATCAATCCATATGAAGTAGATTCAGAATCAAGACTAATGGAAACAATAACAGAATACCCTTATGAAATATATCTTGCTGCAAAAAACTTTGGAGACCCAAAAACAAAAGAAATTACATATGTTGAAGATTGGTTTGGAAAAGAAGAACAATACTCATGCATCAAATTCACACATGATACAGAACTATTTGATGAAGGACCAAAAGAAAGCACATATATACAAATAAAATCAATGGAAGAAAAAGTAAAAAAACAAGCAGAACTCCAAGAAAAAATAGTTGCAGTAGACAACAAAGATGCACTAGAAAGACTACTACACTACCATTTATTTCCAGACGTCATTGGAAACACAAGAGCATTCTCTAGACAAAAACTAAGATGTGTAAAATGCAATAAAAAATATAGAAGAATGCCTTTATCAGGAACATGTGACTGCGGTGGAAAACTAATACTTACAATTGCAGAAGGATCTATAAAAAAATATGTGGAAATATCAAAAGAAATAATAAAAAAATATGAACTAAAACCATTCCTTTTACAAAGAATAACACTTGCTGAAGAAGAAATAAACTCACTATTTTGTAACAAAGAAGAAAAACAGCAAAAATCACTCTCTGAATTTTTTTAAAATATTTTTTAAAAAGCAAGAAATCTTGGACACCAAAAGAGAAGTTGCTTGCCCTCTTTAATTATTAATTTATTTCCTAAAAATTATTTTATGTATTTTTTACAAATATTAAAAGAGAAGGGAGTGGGCTCAAAGTGTCCAAGAAATAATGCGAAAAAGAAAAAAAATTAATCTAAAATAAAATCTTTGTAATTTTTTCTAATTTCTGGTTTAATATATTCTTCATCTAACTCTGATATATTCTTTATTGCTTTCTTATAAGTAGAAGAAACATCTTCTGGAACAGCAACAAAAGCTTTTACATATAAAGAACCTGTTGTTCTACTTCTAGAATCATAAATGCCTTTATTTTTTACTCTAAAAACCGTTCCAGGAACTGTATTTTCTGGAATCTTTAATTTTATTGTATCTCCAAACCTATTTAATTTAATAGAAGTTCCCAAAATAAAATCAGAATAACAAAATGGAACTTCACAATAAAGATCTAAACCTTTTCTTTTATAAAAAACATGAGGAGTAACTGTTATTCTTAAAAAAAGATCTCCTTTATAGGAACCTCGTTCATTCCCTTCTCCTTTTATATTAATAACATCATTTGTGTTTATTCCTTGAGGAATATCTACTGTTAAAATTTTCAAAGAATTAACATATCCTTTTCCTTTACATGCAGAACAAGGAGTATCAATAATTGTACCTTCTCCTTTACATCTTTGACAAACAGACTCCACAGAAAAAGTACCAAAAGGTGTTTTTCTTCCAGTAACTACTCTTCCACGACCATTACATACCGGACAGGTTCTTTTGTGTTTATCTTTTGAACCTGTACCATCACATTCAGGACAAGGAACATCCTTATAAACATTTATTTTTTGCTTTCCGCCTTTTACAGAAGTTTCAAAATCAATAGTTACATTTTGAACAATATCTAAATCTTGTGCATTTTTTCTTTGTTTTGTAGTATGCATAAATCTAGAAAAAATATTATCATCATCATCCATTAAATCAGAAAAAATATCTGAAAAATCAAATCCAGAAAAACCACTAAACCCAGAAAAATCTTGTGCAGTATATCCAGAAGAGGCCCCTGCTTCTCCAAACATGTCATATTGCTTTCTTTTGTTTTCATCAGAAAGTACACTATATGCATTACTTATTTCTTTA
>MWBC01000032.1 GCA_002068885.1 archaeon ADurb.Bin336 | reverse complement strand
AAAAAAAGTTAGATCTGAACAAAGAGATAGGTGGATAAATAGAGTAAGGTCACAAAGAAGAACATTAAAAGAATTAAAAGTGAAAAATTCAAAAGAAGTAAAAGAAATAGGGTATTCAAAGATTTATAAGCGAATAAAGGGTGGATATTTTAGAGGAAAAAGACATTTAGTTGAATTTGTAGAAGGGGCGAAAAAATAATGGCTAACAAAGTAACTTACAAAACACTTTTTAGAAGAAGAAGAGAAGGAAAGACCGATTATACTAAAAGACTTGCTTTAGTTAGGTCAAAGACACCAAGGCTTGTTGTTAGAAAATCTAACAAAAGAATACTTGCACAAGTTATTGAATTTAATTTAAGAGGGGACAAGACACTTGCTAGTGTTGATTCTAATGAATTAAAAAAATACAGGTGGTATGGAACAAACAACACTCCAAGTGCATATTTAGTAGGTTACTTACTTGGAAAAAAATTAGTTGGGCAAAAATGTATTCTTGATATTGGGAGAAGACACCCAAGTCATGGGAGCGTAGTTTTTGCAACACTAAAAGGAGCAGTGGATGGAGGAATGGTAATTCCTTTTGACGAATCAGTTTTGCCAACAGAAGAAAGAATGAATGGAAAAACACTTGATGATTATGCAAAAAAATTAGGAGATAAAGCAAAAACAGTTTTTAGTAATTATATTAAAGAAGGAATAATGCCTGGCGAATTCAATAAAGCATTTGAAAAAGCTAAAGCAGAAATTTCAAAGGTGAAAGCATGAGTAGTAGACGCGATGAAACTCACAATAGAAAAGCAGGAAGAGATGCAAGAAAAGGAAAAGAAGAAAGTGAGATTGAAGGAATAGAAAGAGAATTAGTTGAAAGACAAAATGTTTTAACTAATTGGACTCCAAGAACAGAACTTGGAAGAATGGTTAAAGCTGGAAAATTTACTACTCTAGATGATGTTTTTAATAGTGGTAAAAAAATAATGGAACCAGAAATAGTTGATTCATTAACAGTTGTATATGATCACTTGGTTCAAGTTGCAAGAACAACTAGAGTTACAAGAGCAGGTAGAAAATATTCTTACAGAGCAGATGTTCTATTAGGGAACAAAGATGGATATATAGGAATTGGTTCAGCAAAAGATGTTGATAGATTCCCTGCAATAAACAAAGCAAAAAGAATGGCCAAATTAAATTTAATAAGAGTTTATCGAGGAAGTGGTTCATGGGAAGAACAAGCAACTGAAGACAAACACTCCGTTCCATTCAAAGTAGAAGGAAAAAGTGGGAGTGTAAAAGTAGTTTTACTCCCTGCACCAAAAGGAA
Organism: archaeon ADurb.Bin336; assembly: GCA_002068885.1. GTDB lineage: Archaea > Iainarchaeota > Iainarchaeia > Iainarchaeales > JAAZKV01 > JAAZKV01. Next base: position 7,466 of record MWBC01000032.1, on the reverse strand, counting down.
CTGGACTAGCAGTTGGAAAAGCAATTAGACCAGTTATGGAATTAGCTGGAATACAAAATGTTTGGGGACAAACAAAAGGAAGATCAACAATTTCATTAAACTTTGTAAAAGCTGCTATAGATGCACTTGAACAAACTGGGAAAATGAAAGCATCAAAAGATGTTGAAAAAAAGATGACAAAAGCAAGGTTATAAAAAAACAAAGTGACAAAAATAAATTACAAAAAGGATTGGTAAGTAGAATAGTGTAATGATGGATTATAGCGTAATAGAGAAATAGTATAATAATGGGTTAAATTTTGAGAGTGAGTAATAATGTATGCAGTAATAAGAATAAGAGGTACAATAAATGTTTCTCCAAAAATAACATCTGCCCTAGAAGTAATGAATTTAAGGAGAATAAATAATTTGAGTCTTTGGCCTGAGAATGAACAATCAAAAAAGATGATTAGAGTTGTTAAAGATTACACTACATTTGGAGTGATTGATGATAGTGTTCTTGAAGAATTAATAAAATCAAAAGCAAAACCAATTGTTAGTGGGCAAAAAGTTAATTCAAAAGAAGTAATTGAAGGGCTTAAAAAAGGAAAAAAACTCAAAGAACTAGGGGTAAAGAATTGTTTTAGATTAAATCCACCAAAAAAAGGATTTGAAAGAAAAGGAATAAAAGTGGCTTATAATATTGGAGGCGCACTTGGGGATAGAAAAGAAGAAATTAATTCACTAATAAAGAGGATGCTTTAAAATTAAGTGATTAATAAAATTAATGATTTTAGTGGAAGGGAATATTTATGACTGACCGAAAAAGAAGAAAAAAGAACAAATTACGAGGACAAAGAACAATGGGTGCAGGTGGCACTAAGAATAGAAGAGGAGCTGGGTGTAGAGGGGGAAGAGGAAACGCTGGGGCTAACAAGCACAAATTCCACTCAATAGGAAGAGTAAAACCAACTCTATATAGACAAAAAACTATGTCAGTTAAAGGAAAAACTGTTAAGTTGGGTTACTTGGATTTGAAACTTGATGAATTAGTTGAAAAAGGAAAAGTAACAAAACAAGGTGAAAAATATATTGTTGATAAGAAAAGTGGTTATTCAAAAGTATTAACTAGTGGGGAAGTGACTCACAAAATAATACTAAGAATAAATGCTACCAATGGAGCAATAAAAAAAATAATTGCTGCTGGTGGAAAATTTGAGTTCGCAAAAAAAGGATTAAAAGTTGAAGAGGAAATAAAATTCTCTGGAGACGAAGAAGATGAAGAACTTGAATTTGAGGAAAAAGAAGAGGAATGATTGTTAAAAAAGCCCTATTAACGAGGGGGGCTTGAGCAAAAAAATTTTTTTTATTTGATTTGAGTAAAAAGTTAAGAAATAAAAAAGGGTGAAGTTGTTGGGTGCAATAGTAGATTTTTTAGTTGGATTATCCCAATACTTACCAGAAATAAAAAAACCTGTTAAAGAAGTTCCATTCAAAGAAAAAATGATTTGGACACTCTTAGCACTAGTAATATTCTTTGTTCTAGCAAATATTAGTTTAGTTGGACTTGACACTAGCATAAGACAAGTTCAAGAAATTTTATTCGCCCAAACACTTTTAGCAGGAGAAATGGGTAAACTAATTACAGCAGGAATCGGGCCAATAGTAATGGCTTCAATTTTTCTTCAATTATTTATGGGTGCTCAAATACTCGAACTTGATTTGGGAACTGGGGAGGGAAGAGCAAAATTTCAAGCACTTCAAAAAATACTTGCGGTATTGCTTTGTTTTTTACAAGGATTTATTTATGTTGGAAGTGGAATGCTAATGCCTATTGGCGGAGCAGGAATACTAAATCCAATGACTTGGTTTGTTACAATACAAATAGCAATAGGTTCACTAATTTTATTATATTTAGATGAAATAGTTTCAAAGTATGGAATAGGTTCAGGAGTAAGTTTATTTATTGCAGCAGGAGTTGCAGGTGGAGTGTTTTGGCAAATATTCATGCCTCCAATAACAAATAGTGCTAACACTTTCCTTGCAGGAGGAGGAATACTTTGGAAAGTAATGACACTTGGTGACTTAACACTATTGTTACCAATATTAGGAATAATAATAATTTTCTTAGTAGTAGTATTTGTAGAGGGAATGCACGTAAATATTCCAATCACTTTAGGACAAAGTGGAATGGGGGGAAGATACCCAGTAAAATTCCTTTACGTGAGTAACATGCCAGTAATATTAGCAATGGCATTATTTATGAACATTAAATTATTTGCTTTATTTGTTCAACAAGCAAAAATACCTATTTTGACAGAAATCATGGGTGCTGTATCTTGGGCAGTTTCAGTTCCTTATGTTGGAGGAAGAAGTTTACTTCAAGGGTTGTTTGATCAAGGAATAACAACAGTAACTACAATGGCAATGCTACAAGCAGTAGTATTTTTAACGGTGTTAGTACTCGCATGTGTGATATTTGGGTGGTTTTGGGTTCAAATGGGGAACCAAAGTACTCAAGCAGTTGCAGCACAACTTGAAAGAAGTGGGATGCAAATACCTGGTTTTAGGAGAGATAAAAGAGTAATAGAAAAAGTGCTTGAAAGATATATTCCGCCAATAACAGTACTTGGGTCAATATTTGTTGCATTACTTTCAGGAGTAGGGGATTTAGTTTTAGCAGGATTAACAAGCGGGACAGGGATATTACTAACAGTAGGAATAGTTTATAGATTTTATGAAGAAATAGCAAAAACACAACAAGAAGCAATAATGAAATTAATGGGAAAATTTTAAACAAAAATTTTTTTAGGAGAAAAGAAGAAATGTTTTTTTTTTGTAAAAATAATTTTTGAAAGGAGTTTGTTTTAAGAGGACGTTTTAAGGTACCTTTTAAAATGTTCTCTTTAAGAAAATTATTATAACTTGGTGAGTAAATTTAGGTGTTTATATTTTGGAAGCTGCAGTAACAATATTTGGAATAACATTAGTGCTTGCGCTTATAACCAAAATATTACAAAGGAAATTAATTGATAAAGATGAAATGAAAAAGTTTCAAGAAGAATCAAAAGAAATGCAAAAAGAATTAAGAGAATTAATGAAGGAGGCAGAAAAAAATAAAGAGAAGATTGATGAGTTGCAAACAAAAATGCTAACGAACAGTACAACTATGATGAATAAAAATATGAGATTGAGTTTATTCACCGCACCAGTGTTCTTAGTTGTGTTTTGGTTTCTCTCAACGCTTTACGGTGGACAAACAATTGAATCATTTATAGCCCTTCCAAAGTTTAGTGGGTTTAGTATATTAAATCCATTTAGTTGGGTTCCAATTGGTTTGACAACACAAACAGGTTACTACAAAGCATTTTTCTTTTATTATTTAGGTTCTGCGATGTTAATGGGTTTAGTAGAAAAAGGTTATGATTATTTAAAGAAAAAAAAGTAAGGTGAATTAATAATGGTTGCTCCTTGGCAAAGAAGATTAAAAAAGAAGTACAAAAAGAGTGCAAGTGGTTCAAAACCAGAAAGATACTCTGAAAAAAAATCAACAACAAAGTGTCCATTAACTGGTGAAAAATTATCAGGGGTACCACACACTACAAAATCAGGGTTGTCAAAAAAGAGCAAAACAGAAAAAAGACCTTCAGTCCCATTTGGAGGAGTATTATCCGGAAAAGCAAGAGAAGAAGTATTTATTGAACTTGGGAAAGTAGTTGCAGGGGTAAAAGAAATTAATGATGTTGATCTTAAATATAGGGGATATGTTAAACAAGTTTTAAATAGAGCTAAATAAAATTAAGAGTTGATTGGGATGGAAATAGGGGATATTGCAATAAAAACAAAAGGAAGAGAAGCTGGAAGAAAAGTTACTATAAAGAGCAATCCAAAAAATGGGAGAGTTTTAATTGAAGGAAAAAATGTAAAAACAAAAGAATGTAATGTACAACATTTATTTTTAGTTGAAAAAGGAAAAAAGAAATAAAATAAATTAAATGTGATGAAGAAAACAAATATGTAATGAGGTAAAAGTTAATTGTATTATTTTTGAGAGTGAATGAATATGGGAACAGAATTTAATTATATAGTTCGTGTAATAGGAAAAGATCTTGATGGAACAAAGAGTATAGAATTAGCTCTACAAGGAATAAAAGGAATAGGCCAAAGAATAGGAAAATTAATTGCTGATGAATTTAGAAAAGAAAACAAAATTGATTCTAATAAATTACTTGGAGAATTAACTGAGGATGAAGTGAAAAAACTTGAAGAAATAATCAACGCACCACAAAAACACAACTTACCTGCTTGGACACTAAACAGACAAAAAGATTTCGAAGAAGGGGTTGATAAACACTTAACTATGAATGATTTAGCATTTTGTTTAAGAAATGATTTATCCAGACTTGCTGAAATTAAATCATATAAAGGTTTAAGGCATATGTGGGGATTAACAGTAAGAGGACAAAAAACTAAGAGTAGACACAGGAGAAAAGGTGGAGTAGTAGGAGTAGCAAAGAAAGTTGCAGTGAAAGGAAAAGCAGCTCCTGCAAAAAAAAGTAAGTAAATTAAATTTAGCGAGTGATAAACATGGGTGATCCAAAGAAAAGAAGAAAACAATTCCAAAGACCAAGGAAGTCTTTCCAAAAAGAAAGAATTGAACAAGAAAGGAATTTGAAAAAAATTTATGGTTTGAAAAACAAAAGAGAATTGTTTAGAGCAGAAACAATTGTCAGAGAAAAAAGAGCAATTGCAAGAAAATTGCTTGCTTTGACACTAGAAACAAGATTAAAAAGAGAAAAAGAATTACTTGACTCTCTAAAAAGAATAGGTGTTCTACAAGGAAATCCTACTCTTGAAGATGTGTTAGTATTAACTCCAGAAGCAATGCTTGAAAGAAGATTACAAACAATAGTTTGGAGAAAGGGATTAGCAAATACTCCAAGCCAAGCAAGACAATTCATAGTTCATGGACATATTAAAGTTAATGGAAAAAAACTTGATAAGCCAAGTTATTTAGTTCTTGCAAGTGAAGAAAATACAATTGGTTGGTATGGTTCAGAAATGATGTTTGAAAAAAAGAAAGCTCCCTTGAGAAAAGGAAAAACAAAGCAAGAAGAAGCACAAGCAGAATTAAGAAAAGAATTTGAAGAAGCAAAACCTGTTGAAAAAGATGAAGCAAAGGAGCAAAAGGGAAAAAAGGAGCAAGTTAAACAAAAGGAGGAATAAATATGACAGAAACAAGAGGAATAGTGCACGTTTTTGCAACACACAATAATACAATGCTACTACTTACTGACTTAACAGGAGCTGAAACAATTACAAAAGCAACAGGTGGAATGGAAACAAAAGCACAACACAAAGAAGGTTCTCCTTATGTTGCAATGAAATTAGCTGAAAACATTGCTAATGCTGCAAGAGAAAGAGGAATAAAAGAAATTTTTGTTAAAGTTAGAGGGAGAGGCGGAAACAAGAGCCCAAGTGCAGGAACTGGGGCCGAAGCAGCAATAAGATCACTAACAAGAAATGGTTTAAGAATAGTTTCAATTGAGAATGTGACTCCTAGGCCACATGATGGTTGTAGGAAACAAAAAAAATTCAGGGGAAAAGCAAAAAAGTGAATAAATAATTAAAAAAGAAAAGAATGAGTGAATGAAATTAGAATGGAAATGAAAAAATAAATGAATGATTAAAAATGAAAAATTGGAGTTGAAGTTTATGGATATAAAAAAGGTTTACGACGAAAAAGACGTAGTAAAGTACCTTGTGAAAGGAACTAACTATACTTTCCTAAACACTCTAAGAAGAACAATCATGACTGATGTTCCTTGCCTTGCAATTAGTGAAGTACAAATTTATAATAATGATTCAGTAACATTTGACGAATTACTTGCAAATAGATTAGGTTTACTCCCAATAAAAACTGATGTATCTTCATACAAAAAAGGAGATAAAGTGAAATTAGTTTTGGAAAAAATAGGGCCGTGTGTAGTAACTAGTAAAGACATTAAATGCACTGACCCAAAAATAGATATTCTTGATAAAAAAATATTGATTACAAAACTTGGGAAAGAAGAATCACTAAAATTAGAAATGACTGCAGTAATGGAAACTGGTTCGAAAAATGTAAGATACCAACCAGCAATAGTGTCCTATAACCAAATATCAGAAATAAATAACGATACTGTTAAAGATGCAAAAAAAATAATTGAAGAAATGCCTAAAGGAAGTGTTGAATTAAAAGCAGGTAAATTATTTTTCACTGATCCTTATAATGTAGTGAACCAAAATCAACATTTGGATATATTAAGAAAATATAGGGTTAGTGTAAATTATTCAGAAACAGATTTCATTTTAACAATAGAATTAACTGGACAATTAACAGCAAAAGAAGTTTTAGATTCGGCATTAGATTCATTAAATGCAAAACTTGGTGAATTAGAAGAAGCAATAAAAAAATTATGATTAATGCTTTTACAAAGTGAAAGCAATTAAAAAAAAGGGATAGCAAAGCTTGAAGAAAAGTGAGCAGGGGTTCCCGAGCGGTCAAAGGGGCAGGACTTAAGAAGTTTTTTCTTTTCTGAAAGAAAGGGAAAAAAGAGAATAAAGAAATGGAGAAAATGTTTGAGTTATCCTGTGGCTTAGTGCCTTCAAGCGTTCAAATCGCTTCCCCTGCATGAATAAAAAAAGTAATGCAGCAAAAAAGTGGAAGAAATAATAAGAACGAAAAATAAAGAAATAAACAAATTAAGTTTAGAGAGAAGTGAAAAATATGGTTAAAAAGTTGGAAACAATAAAACTCATTGCGAGAAGTGAAAAAGCTGCTAGGAAAACAAACAAAAATATGTGGAGTAGGATAGTTGAAGAATTATCAAAACCAACAAGAGGGAAAGTAGAGGTTAATATTGATTCAATAGAAAAGATGGCTCAAAAAAACAAGGGCAAAATTCTTTTAGTTCCTGGAAAATTGCTTTCAAGTGGAACTCTAACTCAAAAAGTTACTGTTGTTGCAGCAAGTGCATCAACTAGTGCAAAAGAAAAAATAAAATCACAAAAAGGAGAATTTATTAATTTAAAAGAATTTGTTTTGACTCCAGAAAAAGTAGAAACAAAAAATATAATTATAGTAAAATAAAGATTTGATGGTGTTAGTATGATGATAGTGGATGCAAAAGATAATGTTGCAGGAAGACTTGCAAGCAAAGTAGCGAAAGCATTAATAAATGGCGAAAGAGTTACTGTAATAAATGCACAAGATTTAGTAATGGTTGGAAACAAGAAAAGTATTCTTGAAAAATTCTCTACAAGAGTAGACGGGGCGGTTAAATCAAATCCACATTATGGGCCAAAGTATGATAGAATACCAAGCAAAATTTTTAGAAGAATGGTTAGAAATATGCTCCCCACAAAAAAGAGAGCAAAGGAAAGAATAATTAAACAATTAAGAGTATTTAATGCAACTGCAAAAGGAATGGATTCAAAAGAAGTTAT
>MWBC01000031.1 GCA_002068885.1 archaeon ADurb.Bin336 | reverse complement strand
CCCTCAAAATTTTTGTGTTAGCAAAATCAATTTTTTTAAACCTACTACCCTCCATTGCGTTAACAGTAGCAGTGGTTAAAACACCATCAACATCCACAACATTAGCTTCCCTAATTTCATTCTGAACGAGGCCCTCTTTAATACAAGACATTATATCATCACCCTCATCAAACTCAAGAGTGAGTGTCTTTTTTTTAAGGGGTTCTTTAATTAAAACAGAATCAATACGATTAGCCATAAACATTACCTCAAAACAATTAACAGAATTAACCCCAATCCATTTTTAAGGGTTGGTTTTTAATGAAAAAGAATTACTTTTTTGAAACTTTAGAAACCAAAGATTTAATTCTCTTAAAAGGATTAATTATTTTTTTTACAACATCTTTCTTTTTATCAGAAGGAACAACTAAAAGCAGGACATCAGTTTTCTTTAACCTAACTTTTTTTGAAAAATTAAACTCTCCTTTAGAATAAACTGCTATTGGGTTGTAATCAATATTATCTAACCCTCCTAGTGTCTTCCCCTCAAAATTGGTTAAAGCTACATCCACTTCAATCATATCAAATTGCCCATCCCCAATATTAACTAATTCACTAACCACAGGACGTTTAATCATTAACTCAACAGCATTAGCTGCAAATTTATCTGCATTAATAGGAACAATTCCTATTTTCTTCATCATACCCTCTATATCAAAACTATCAACACAAGCAAAAACTTTTTTTGCGCCAGATTCTTTAGCATACATCGCAGAAATTAAATTATCTTTATCTAATTCAGAAGCAGCTATAAATACATCACATTTTTCAAGTTCAAGTTCATCCAAAACCTCTGGTTTAGTGGCATCAGCATTAACTACATTAACCCCAATCTCTTCAGTAATCCTAATCGCATCATCCTTCTTCTTAACCACAAGAACAACTTTCTCATTATCCTTATTGTGTAATAAATTAGCAAAAGAAATAGCAAACACAGTACTACCGACAATAACAATATACATTGAACAAACCTTCTTCTAACAAATTAAACATACAAAAAAATATTTTTATATTTTTTGATGAACCGAAAAATCAAATCTTACTCCCAAAACCAAAACTCTTTATCAAAATCAAAAAAGGAAGAATCTCCATTCTCCCAACAATCATGTGCAAACTAAGCAACAATTTTAATAAAGGGTGTAATGCAAATAAAGAGGATGAACTAAGCACACTCAATCCAGAATTAGATTGGGCAGAAGAAACCGTAAAAACACTCTCCAAAATACCATACCCAAAAAGCATGAAAATAATGGATCCAATTATTATACAAAAAAAGTACAAAGCTATGTAAGAAAGAGATTTTAATGCACTCTCATCAGAAATAACCTTATTCCCCACCTTAATTGGAAAAACTGTGTGTTTAGGCAAAAAAGCTTTATGAATTTCTCTACGAATAACTTTAACTAAAATAATTAACCTCCACATTTTTAAACCACCAGCAGTAGAACCATAACAAGCTCCAAAAATTATTAACACTAAAATCAAAAAAATTGACAAAGCTGGAAAATCACTCACAGGAAAAAGAGTAGAAGCACCCGTACTAGTAATAGCTGACACAACATAAAAAAAACCATCAAAAAAATTTTCTTTATTCAAAAAAAACAAATTAATGAAAACCAGTAATAAAGAAATAATTAGTATTCCTAAAAAAAATTTTATTTCAGGATTATTAAAAAATTTTTTTACTCGCCCTTGAGTTAAATCAAAATGAGATTCAAAACTAATTCCGCCAAGAATCATTAAAAACATTGAAACAACCATTGCACTCGAACCAAAAAAACCTATTCCTGAAGAATTAGTGGAAAACCCTGAAGTAGCAATTGAAGTAAAAGAATGAAAAATTGATTCAAACAAATCTAAACCAGTAAACAAAAATAAAACAATTCCCAGAAGGGTATAACCAATATAAATAGCCAAAATTGTTCTAGCAACCTTAATTACATTAACATGAAAATTCTCACTCCTACCCTCCGCTGCAAACAAATTATGCGCGGTTTGAGGTTTTTCAAACACAAGCAAAGCTAATAAAACAATTCCAAAACCCCCCAGCCATTGAATAAAACCCCTCCAAAAATTAATTGATTTAGGCAAATCTTGAGGAAATTCAATCATACTAATACCAGTACCAGACCAACCAGAAACAGATTCAAAAAAAGAATCTAATGGACCCAAACCCACAAACAAAAAAGGAACCGCTGAAATAAAACCAACTATAAACCAAGCAAGAGCAATAGAAATAACCGCATGTCTAAACCTAACATCCCTCTTACCCAAAACAAAACTAAAAATAGAAAAAACAATTAAAATAAACAAACCCATTACACCAAAAATTTTTGCAAAAAAATACTCTTCAAAAAAGAAAGCTACTAAAGCAGGAACAAACATTGCTCCACCAATAAAACGCAACATTGTAGAAATAGTATAAATGATAGAAAAAAAATCGCTTAAATCCAACTCCAAAAAAACCACCAAATTAACTAAAAATACCTTATAAAAAACGACTTAAAAAACTTCCACTTAACAAAAAAACCTCCAAAAAAATAAGCTTATAATCCAACCCATTTAATAAAGTAATAAGAAGGTGATTAATTGGTGGATTCAAAGCCAAAAAAAAATACTATAACAGAATTCTTGGAATTCTTAAAAGAATATAATGTAATGGCTCTAGCAACTGCATTTATCATGGGTGCTGCTGCAACAAGCTTAGTAAAATCATTAGTGGATAACATGATAATGCCGATAGTAGGATTTCTGATTCCGGATGGAGCTTGGAGAGAATTCATCCTACCAGTAGGGCCAATACTATTCAAAGTAGGAGCATTTTTTGGAGAACTACTAAACTTTGTAATAATAGCATTCGTGGTATTCATGATAGCTAAATACATCATGAAAGAAGAAAAAGTAACTAAAAAATAAAATTCACTTGATTTGCAAGAGAACAACTTTTGCAAATCAAACTTTTTTTTAAAAAAAAATATTTTGAAAAAAAATAAAATAAAAATATTTTATTCAAATTGCAAAAAAATATTTATTATAGAAAAATAAAAAAAATAAAAAAAGCGCCCCAGGAAAGACTTGAACTTTCGACCTACCGGTTAACAGCCGGGCGCTCTACCTACTGAGCTACTAGGGCAATCAACACAAACCCTTCACCCAAATTAATTGAATAAAAGGCCTAATGCTTAATAAAAATCAACCAAAAATAGTTTATAAATTTACTCTTTCATGTCCAACAAATAGAGTTTATTATTTATTGGTAAATTTTTTGGTTTGTAATTAAAATTTTTATTTTCTTGACACAATTACACTCTTTGGAGGATTGTTCAACAAATACAACCTAACTTGTTTTTTGAATTGAGCCAAATCACTAGCTAAAAAAGAAGCTCCTGCAGCAGGAATGTGCCCCCCGCCATTACTACTTTTTAGTCCCCTAACACCCTCTCTTGCTAACTCCCCACAATTTACTTTAAAATCCTGTCTTCTAATAGAACACTTTATCTTCTCCCCAGGTTGTTCATAAATTACAACCACTTGATTAGGTAATTGTTGAGACAAAATATTACTTAATTTTCCTGAAAACCTAGCATCCGCTTTAAAAAAATACACTCCCGCATCAGAATAATATTCTCCTTCTTTGTAAAACAATTCCTTTAATATATCCAAACGAAATTCAAACAAATTCTTGAAAGCAACATACTCTGAATTTAACAATTCAAGGGGGTGCTTTGCTTTACACAAAAACTCAAACAAAGAATTAATTTTTTCAGGATACTGTGAAGTTATACAACAAACAATATCATCAAGTTCAATCAATTTTTTTGGAGTAAGAGAATACTTTTTTAAAACAAATTTAATAAAAGAACCCCACTGCTCTTGAGCAAAATCCCCAATAACCCCAATAGCACAAACCCAATCCTTCCCAACAAACAAATCATGAACCATTTTAGTTGCAGGGTACCTAGAAGGCTCAACCCTTGAAAAACTATGCGGCTTAATTATAACCACTCTAAAAGGAGCATCAGTTATCATAGAAGATTGATGATGATCAATCAAAAGACAAGGCCCTGCTTTTGTCCCAATCTCATCCAAAATATCCGAAACAAAATTCTCATTCAAATCAAGGAAAATTGTTTTCTCTGGATTGAATTTAAAGAAATCCTCTTTTGGAAAACTAAAAGATTTTGTGTAATGATCATAGAAAAAAACTTTTGAATCAACTTTTCTAGAATCAAGAAAAAGTTTTAATTGAACCGCAGCAGTCACCCCATCCTGATCATTATCAGAAATAATAGCAACTCGCTTAAGTAATTTTAAATCCAAAAAATCATCAATCTTTCTTAAAGTAGTAATATAAAGATCCCTATCCACTCCACTTGAAAATAATTCTTCCCTTGGATACAAATTTGATTTCTCACTAACTTTTCTCCTAACAACACTCTTCTTCACAACACTCTTCTTTGTTTTTGGAGCAGAAACCCTTTTTTTTGATACTTTTTTTGGTAAATTCATGAAAAACTAATAAAATTAGTTCTTTTTAAACTTCCCCTTTCCAAAAGGCATTTAAACTACTAAAAACACTAATTTATGGATTAGTTGAAATAATTGGGTGATAAAAATGGTTTATGAACACACTAATTCTAAAGGAAAAAAATACTACTTGCACGCAAGAGGAAAATTGTTTTACTTCTCAAAAGACCCAAAGGATGGAATTGATATGCCTAAAGGATACATTGTTGTTGAAAACTCTACTACTGGACTCCCAATGATGAAAAAAGCTAACAAATGAAAAATAACTAAAACAAGATTTGGCTATTAACTAGCACAAATCTTTACTCACTCCAAATCCAAACCATTCTATTTAAATGAATTTAACTATTAATTAATCTAAGGTGATTTAGTTGGCGAAAGATAAAAAAATTAATGAACAAAAAAATGAAAAAAGCAAACTTGAAAAAGAATTATTTTATGAACAAAAATCTGCTTGGGATGAATTACATGAAGAAAAAAAACAAGCAGATAAATTGAGTAAAGAATATAGAGAATTCCTTGATAATTACAAAACCGAGAGAGAAATAGTTGAATATGCTCAAAAAATTGCTAAAAAAAATGGTTTTGTTGATATTAAAGATGCTACCCCATCAACAAAAAAAATTTATGCTACAAACCACTCCAAAAACATTGTATTAATAGAACTAACTAATTCACCCTTAGAAGAAGGAATGAGAATAATTGGAACGCACATTGATTCGCTAAGATTGGATCTAAAAATGAGTCCTGTTTATGAAACAAATCCATTCCTAATGATTAACCTACACTATTATGGAGGAATAAAAAAATATCATTGGCTCAACACACCCCTTGCAATGCACGGAGTGGTGTTCAATAACAAAGGAGAAAAAATAGAAATTACAATAGGGGAAAAAGAAGATGAACCAGTGTTTGTGATAAGCGATTTACTCCCACACTTAGAAGGAAGTGAAGGAAGAGAAAAACTAGCTAGAGATATTATTAAAGGAGAAGAACTTGACGCAATAGGAGCAACAATCCCTATTGAAGACAAAAAAATAAAAGAAAGAATAAAAGCAACATTCCTAAAAATAATGAATGATAAATACAAAATCACTGAACGTGACTTTGCTAGTGCAGAACTATCACTCTACCCCGCAGTAAAATCAAGAGAAGTGGGGATTGATAGAGGAATGATTGGAGCACCTGCACACGATGATAGAATATGCTCTTACTTAGGACTAGAAGCACTACTAAAAAGTGATTCAAAAAAAGCGAAGTTATTACTATGGGTTGATAAAGAAGAAATTGGAAGCAAAGGAAATACTTCAATGGAATCAACATTCCTTGAAAACACAATTGAAAAAATAATTGCATTAAGAAAAGAAAAAACAACTGCAAAAGAAGTTCTCCAAAACTCAAAAGCAATTAGTGGAGATGTTACAAGCGGATTTGATCCAAAATTTGCTGACAAAATGGATCCAACTAACATGAACAAACCAGGGTACGGAGTAGCTGTTGAAAAATACACTGGCGCAGGAGGAAAATCGTATGGGAGTGACGCAAACGCAGAATATATTTCATGGATTAGAATGATGCTTCAAGATGCAAAAATCCCTTGGCAACATGGAGAACTAGGAAAAGTTGATCAAGGAGGAGGAGGAACAATAGCATATATCCTCGCAAAATACAACATGAATATAGTTGATATGGGCACACCAGTACTAGCAATGCACTCCCCATTTGAAATAGTAAGTAAAATTGATTTATACGCAACTTACAAAGCGTACAAAGCATTTTACGAAAGAAAATAAAAAATAATAAAACAACTTTTTTAGAGGAAGAGGCCAAAAAGCCTCAAACTCAATTATTTTAAACTAAATTAATCCTAATTAATTACATGGTTTGGAACAAAGTTGATTCAATAATATTATTCAATTTTAGTAGTTATTGGATACACCCACTAATAAACAAATATTTGAACACAAAAGAAAATATTACTCCTAGCGAACACTATGAAGGAATACTAATTTTGCGAAAAAACAAAAAACCATTATGGCTCTCACACCCATTTAATTACACTCAAGCAAAAAAAACTTTTACAAATATTGAAGTAAAAACTTACACAACAAAAAAACAATTAGAAACAATCCTTTCAAAAAATTGTGGAAAAAAAATTGGATTTGACTCAAACCACACAACAATAAATAGATTGAAATCAATGAGAAAAATATTCAAAAAAGAGAGTGGAGTAAAACTAATTGACGTGACAAAATATTTAGGTGAAATTAGAGAAATTAAGGATGAGGAAGAAATTCAAAAAATAAAAATTGCGGTAAACAAAACAAGAGAAACTCTTAACAAAATCAAAAATGAATTAAAAGAAGGAATAACTGAAAAAGAAGTTTATTTGAAAATAAAAAATTATTTTGAAAAAAGTGGATTTGAATTAGGGTTTTGTATAGTTGCTTTTGGAGAAAACACTTCAAACATCCACCACGTTTCCAGTTCAAAAAAATTAGAAAAAGAATCAGCAGTACTAATTGATGCCGGTGCAAAATACAAAGGATATTATGCGGACCTCACTCAAAGTTATTGGTTTGGAAAAAAAGAACCAACCACCTACACTAACCTAATCAAAAAAATAAATGAATCAATTCTAAGAGTAGAAGAAAAATTAAAAGAAGGCACTAAAGCAAATGAACTATGGGAAGCTTGCAAAATAAAAATGTCTCATGCACTGGGACACGGGATAGGAGTTGAAGAACATGATTACCCCACAGGGATTGGAGCTAAATCAAATTGGAAATTAAAAAAAGGAATGATTATTGCAATAGAACCAGCAATTTATACTAAACAATTTGGAATAAGAATAGAACATGATTATTTAATTACAAAAAAAGGATTTGAAAAACTATAATAAAAAAAATGGTGAAAGAATGAATTTAGTAGAAGCAAGAGAAAAAATACTTACAAGCATCAAAAACCAACACATGTGCATAATTATTGGAGAGTTTGAAGTAAAGTATATTGGAAGAGCTTCTTCCACTCTACCAATGGGAAAAAGAATGATTTTAATAAAATCGGATTGTAGTGTTTCAATACACGAAAACAGATTAATTAGACCAACTAATTACATGATAGATGCAACTATTTCATGCGAAAAAGAAAAAAATGAAGAAGGAAAAAATATTTTAGTAATGGTTGCAAAAAAACTAAAACCAAGAGAAACCATTACAATAACTTTTGAATCCGTACAAGATATTCACTCCTATGATTTACCGCAAAGCAATGATCTTAGATTAAGTGGCTCTGAAAGAGAATTAAATGAAGCACTAATGGATGATTTGAGTTTCCTTGAACCTGGACTCAAACCAATTAACCAACAACAATATTTTAGGAAAGGAATATGTGATATTGTTGCACAAGATTCTAAAGGACGATTTGTAGTAATTGAACTAAAAAGAAGACAAGCTGATTATGCAAGCGTAACCCAACTAAAAAGATACGCTGAAGAAATAAGCAAAATGAAAGGAGTAGAAACAAGAGGAATACTCTTGGCCCCAAGCATTAGAAAAACTGCACTCTCTTTACTCAAATCCTACGGGTTAGAATTTTTTAGTTATGATTTTGAGGTGGGGGAGAGAAGCAAAATTAAGGGAATTGGAAAAAGCCAAATGAAACTTAATGAATACGCTTAACGCTCAACAAATTTCTTCAACATCCAAAAGCGCACAAAAACAATTTGTGTTAAGCATTGAAGAAATACTTGGTTTTGTTCTACCACTATCCGAAGAAATGAATTCCTTTACATAAGTTCCGTGAGAAGTTCTAAGAGTCAAAACCAATTCCTTACTAGAAACCCTAAACGCATCTAAAATAGTTACTCTTTTTTTACGATTAAGTTTTGCCCTTCTCCTCTCAACCCTAATAGGAGTGTATTGCTCCACCACAATCTCTTTATTAAGAACCAAATTATTCAAATCAAATTCATCCTTGCACACAACAAACGCAGTATATATTTTATCATGCATTGAATCCTTTACCTTCATAACTTCATTCAAATCACAAAAAGCGAGTGAATTAACAGAAATTTTTTTTTCAAACACAGAGTTTATTTCCCTCTCAACTTCCCCCAAATCAACCCTTCTTTTTTTTGGCAACACTAATTCAGCAACAAAAGGCCTACCCTCTCCAAGCATTAAAACATCCAAATCTTCCCTCCCAGCTCCATGCAACACTAATAACTTCGCATCAAAATATTTCAAAAAAGATTTTGAAATTAATTGCTCCACACTCTCCTCACTAAAATGCCCAGTGTTAAGACAATACCAACAACCCTTACCCCTACACTTATTACAAAAATATTCCGTTTGAGCAATCTCTCTTGAATACTTACAATAATTCCCAACAACA
>MWBC01000030.1 GCA_002068885.1 archaeon ADurb.Bin336 | reverse complement strand
AGGGTATAATTTTAGAACTCTTCCTTTTTTCATTTCGCTAACCCAATAATCAGCTAGTTTTGTAATATCAGAATTATACTCCTTAATCCAAGTAGAAAAATTCCTCTTCTTATAATCATGCCACATATTAGCGTCCAGTTGCCAGTGAATTGAATTAAAAGAAACTCCCTCTTTGTCTTGAGGTTTTATTAACTCCATTACATCATCAAAAAAATTAGTTGGTTCTTCAACAGTCATTCTAGCAATTATTTCATTTTTGAAACCATTTTTTTTAATTAATTTAATATTGTTAGTTACTTTTTCCCAAGTACCTTCTCCTCTGTTTTTGTTAGTAGTAACCCTGCCCCCATCAATTGAAACCAAAATAGTGTGAAATGCATTAACATACTTTTTTGGTAATTTATCAAGCAAAGTACCATTAGTTTGAATTAAGAAATTATCCACTATTTTAAATTTTTTTTGAGCATCAATAGTGCTTTTAATAAAATCAATATTTAGTAGAGGTTCTCCTCCATAAAAAATAATTGAAATAGGTTTATCCCTATCTTTTTTCAAAAAAGAATTTAATTGAATTTGAGTGTATTGAGGGAAGGGGGGAACTGGTTCAAAAGTAATATTGCTTTCTGGTTCTTGAAAAGATTTTCCACAACAATACTCACAACACAAATTGCAATCAGGAGTAGTAATTAAATGATAAATCATAAACACTAATTAAAACAGAAGAATTAAATTCATTCTAGTTAAAAAAATTCAGAGGGTGTTTTTTGGTTTAATTCAATCAAATTTTCTTGAAAAATCAATTCCTCTAAAATACTTATTCAAACCATGGTTACCATCCATACTCTCTCTTTTTGAAAGATTCCTATAATCCAAAACCCTTTTTTTTCTCAAAACAATTGGTAATTTAGAACTAACACCATTACCCCCAATACAACCCCCATCACAAAACAACACATCAAAAAAAGTTTTGTTCAAATTCTTTTCCATTATCCTAGAAAGTCGCTTATGTCCATCAGTAGAAACCACTTCACTCTCCTTCAAAATACCTTTTTTGTTAAGAGTTGCTCCCAGCCCCCCCGAAAGAGGATAAATTTTTGTATAATCATTATAAAAAGAATCAAACTTATGACAAACTTTTTTCTTCTTTGGCCTCTCTTTAGCAATAATTTGTTTCAATTCAGAAAAAGTTATTACCGCATCAATCAACTGCTTTTTTTTGTAAAAAGCCTTTTTCGCCTCAATTTTTTTTGCACTACAAGGAGAAGTAAAAACTATTTTATGCTTAGGATAATTTTTTTTCAAAACCTTGGCCATCGCAACCATTGGAGAGTCAAAAGGAAGTAAGAACCTTTTCAAATAAGGATACCTATTTTTTATTAATTCCACAGAAGAAGGGCAAACAGTTGCAATAAATTTTTCTTGCTTATCCTTGTTTTCTTTAATATATTTTCTATAACAAGTGTTCACTATCTTTGCTCCAAAAGTTAATTCAGTTACTTTATCAAAACCAAGCCCCTTCATTAATGGACAAAAATCCTTGTAATCAAAATCAACTACAAAAGCAGGAGCACTCATCAAAATAACTTTACTCCCTCCTCTTTTTTTTGATTCTTTTAGTAATCTAAGAACAAGTAATTGATCCTCTGAATAAGCGAATCCAAAAAAATTGGGTAAACCAAAACTCATTGTAAGCAAGAATAGATTAAAAGAAGTAAATAAACCTTTTCTTTAGTTAAGCTTTGAATAGAACCCAACAAGATTTTGCAAAAACCCTTTAGTTAATTCTTTTAACAAACTTAAACACTTTATCATTAGGCCTAACTCTATCCTTAACTTTAACTCCAATTGCACAATCCTTGTTCGCCACCGGAACAGGTTTGTTGTTTATTTCCATTGAATCAACTTTTTGTTGAATGAAAGTAGTTGCTCCTTCAATGGTTATAGTGTCTTCCACGCTAAGCGAATCAAACAACTTAATTTCAGCTACCCCTACTTTAGCATAATATTTTGTTACTACTCCAGTATGAACTCTTTTTCTAGTTTGAAAACTTCCTTGTCCTTTAGCAAGGTCTTTTGCAGAAGGTTTTTTGAAAAAGAATCCTTCTGAAAATTCTCTATTATACACTTTGGATAATTCTTCGTTCCATTTACTAATTTTTTCTTTTGAAAAAGTTTTACTAAAAACAGAGTCAATTCCTTCCCTATAACACTTAGTTGTTGTAAAAACATAATCAGCGGGTTTAGTCCTCCCCTCAATTTTTATTGAATCAACTCCCGAATTAATTACTTTATCCAAAAAATTAATTGATTTCAAATCTTTAGCAGAAAGAATAGTGTCCCCTTGTAAGTACACTTCTTTTTTTTCATAATTTGGTGCAGAACCATCAAGGAAAAAAGCTCTCCTACAAGGTTGAATACACTCTCCCCTATTAGCACTCCTCCCAAAAATTTCGTGACTCAAAAAACATCTCCCACTAACACTAATGCACATAGCTCCATGAACAAAACACTCCACTTCCACTCCAATTTTTCGAGCTTTCTTAGTAACTTTTTTGATTTGTTCTAAATTCAACTCCCTGGCCAAAATAACTCTCTTCACTCCAAGAGATTTGTACTCCTTTAAAGCAATTGAATTAGTTACACTTGCTTGAGTACTCAAAAAAATATTCAACTTGTGTTTTCTCGCAAGGGAAAGCACCCCCAAATCAGATACAATTACTCCATCCACTTTACTTTTTTTAGCACTCGCCAAAATCTTTTCAACTTTATTTAATTCCTCTTCAAAAATTATTGTATTAAGTGCCAAGTACCCCTTCATCTTTTTTTCATGAAGAAAACACATTAATTTTTTTAATTCACCCAAACCAAAATTAGTTCCCAAATCCCTCATGTTGTATCCTTTAACTCCAAAATAAACCGCGTCAGCCCCAGCGTTACTAGCAGCAATAACACTAGAAAAATCCCCTGCTCCCACCAAAAGCTCGGGTTTATTTAATTTCTTTAAACTCATAACAAGAAAAGATTTGCATCAAAGCAATTAAATATATTGATTTTTTTTGGTTTTCCAATAATTTAAAAACTTTAAGAATCAACTTTTATTATGACTAGGGTTTATTTTTCAGTTCAAGAAGCAAACGATTTAATAAAAAAAATAAAACCACAAGTAGATAAATTATTTGAACTCAATGAACAATTACACTTACTTGATAACACAAAAATAGAATTTGATGATGATTCCACAAAAAGCTTTTTGTTAGAAGTAGAATTAAATAAAAACTTTCACGAAAAAAACGTTGAACTATACACTCTATTAGGGGATTTAATAGAACAAGGGTGTATTGTGAGGGACCTAGACAAAATGGAAATTAATTTTTATTCAAAACACGACAAAAAAGAAATTCTTTTGTGTTGGAAACCAAGCGAAGAACAAATACTTTACTGGCACTATTTAGGAGAAGATCCGGAGAAAAAAAAATCTGTTAAACAACTTAGAGAAGAAAAAATAGATGCTCTAAAAAAATTGGTTTGAACAAACCAACCAAAAATCAAGAATAACTAAACAAACTTATTGATTTGTTCTTTCCAAAGGTTTTTTAAATTCAAAAATTATTGTAAATGGGTAGTTATGCGAAAAAATTTATACTTGTCATTGGTTTTACTTTTGTTAATACTATTTTTTTCTAGTTATTCTTATTCACTTCCAAGAATTCAATCAACTGGTTCTAGTTTTGGGGTTTGGACAAGAGATGTGGATGCAGCAGTAAATCTTGCAAGTCAAAATGGGGCTTTTGTAGTTTTGTATCTTGGAATGTCTAGTTGTACTAGGTGTTCAAGTGCGATGAGTAATGTTTTTAACACACCTACATTTTATGATTGGTCAGTTGAGAATAAAATTCCTCTAGTTTTTTCAGATTATGATACTGATAAAAGTTTTAGTAGTCTTAGAAAAAAATATGCTAGTACTTCTAACAATTCTGTTCCAAAAATAGTTTTTATTAATGGAGCAACGGACACTACTCTAAAAATAATTATATTTACTAGAAGTAATGGGTACAGAACAATGGAAGATTTTTTGAGAGCTGTTGATTCTTTAGGGTTAGCTGAAGCTATAGCTGAAAATAAGTGTATTCCTACTCCAGAAATATGTAATGGGTTTGATGATGATTGTGATGGGGAAATAGATGAAGGACTTACATTTTATGATTTTTACCAAGATAATGATGGAGATGGATTTGGAGCGGGTGAACCAACTAGGGATTGTGATTATCCTAGTGGGTTGTATTCATTAAATAATCTTGATTGTGATGACTCTGATTCAAGTGTTTACCCAGGTGCTTTTGAAATATGTGATGGGAAGGATAATGATTGTGATGGGGAAGTAGATGAAGGATTTGATTGTGTAAAAGGAACTGAAAATTGTCCTGTTGATTGTATGTATGGGACAAGAAGAATTAATAAGTGTAAAGGGAGTATTCCTCTAAATTCAATAATTAATACTGATGGATTATACAAAGAAAAACAAATTGGTTCAACTTGGTACACAGTATATAACGACACCTATTTTTATAAAAAAGAATCAAGAATGGATTGTACATATAGTTGTAAAGAAAATTATTTTTATAGAGATGGCAATTGTCACCCCTATTCATGTATACCAATTGATATGAATTATTTAAACGCGACAATGTGTCCGGATGACAATATAGGGGTAGTTGGAATAGTGTATGACAAATTAGAGGAAGAGTGTACTGATGAAAGAAAGTGTCAATACACTTGTAATGAGGGATATTATTTTGGAATAATTTCATCTACTGGTAAACGAGCTTGTTTGCCACAAAGATATAATTGTATTGGGGATAGGGATGGTAATTCAGTTATTTACAAAGGAGATGATGAAGATTTAACTCAAGCTACTGATAGAGTACTCTCAATAGTAAATACTTCAAGAAAGTGTGAATATCGTTGTATAAAAAATTTTATTTTAAACGAAGATGGGAACAAGTGTATTCCTAATCCCTATAAATGTACTCAAAGTGAATTAATTGATTCAAATGCCATAATTTTTGAAGAGGATAATGTTGATTTAGCAGAGGATACAATTAGTGTTTTGGTTGAATCTGATGCTAATACTTCAAGAAAATGTGAGTATTATTGCAAACCAGGGTTTCATAAAGGAGTGGGGTTAGATGAAAACAAATGCTTGCCAAACAACTATTTTTGTGAAGGGGATATTGATTCAAATGCAATTCCTTGTGTTGATTGGAATGTAGGGTTAGATCAAAACACTACTAACAAATTAGTTTCAAGGTGTACTAGTAAAGAAAAATGTGCTTGGGTTTGCCCCTATGAATTTGAGAGAGGAGGGGGAGAGGATTCAAACAAGTGTGTTCCAAAACCAGTTTATGAATGCACAGGCCCAATGGATACTAGTTCAGCTCAAATAATTGAAGGGGATGATGAAAATTTATCTTTGTTTGATAATTTAATTAACACACTTGTATTTGAAAACACTCCAATGAAGTGTGAGTGGGTGTGTAAAGAAGGATACCAATTAGTTGAAGCACAAGGAGTAGGGTATAAGTGTGTTGAGAAAAGCAAAGATGCTTTTCAGTGTGTTGGGAGAATAGATTCAAATGCAATAATGTATGAAAATGATGATGTTGATTTAACTCAAGATACTAACAGAGTCCTCTCGACTTCAAACACTCAAAGAAAGTGTGAATATCCTTGCAGAGCGGGTTATTATTTAAGTGTTGTTCAAGGCGAGGCAATGTGCTTGCCAATGAATTACAATTGCATAGGCACAATACCAAACGGGGTAATTTATATTGGAGATGACTTTGGATTAACACAAGATTTAAACGTTGTGTTGGTTGAAAAAAACACTAATAGAAAATGTGAATATCATTGTGCTTTGAATTATAAAAAAGATGGGAATGTGTGTGTTCCTTTAAGTATAAGTACTGCTGTTTGTGGAAATGCTGAAAGAGGGTATACTCCAGATGAAAGCTTCCCTTCAACATTCACTTTGTGTGAAAGAGGAACTCCTTCAATTACAAATCCTTCACTAAACCAAGAAATAGGATCAATCACTTCTTGGACTTGTATTGATGATATTAATAAAGAATGTTATGCTACAAGGGTATCAAGCAAATATGTTGCACCACCTCAAGAAGAAAAAACAACAAATTCAATAATTACAGCAACTCCTAAAATGAGTGAAGGAGGGAAAATAAAACTTATTCTAAAATGCGAAAAAACTACTGCTGTGGAAGTAACTGTAAAAGATTATTTATCAAAAGAAGAATATAAATTAAATCAAAAAACAATTGATTGCCCCGTAGATGAAAAAGAGTTTGTACTAGAATTAGTATCAACTCCAATTAAGGAAAAAACCCTTGATATTAAAGTAGCGCTGGTTGACAAAAAAGATTGCGAAGATTGCGAACTAACTCGTTATATGGATTACATTCCAAGTGAAGATACTGGGGAAAATAATTTATTTGGTTTTATTATACTTGGAGTAATGATTATAATTCTCTTAATAGGGGTAGGAGCATATTTTTTCCTTAACAAAAACAAAACAAATAATCCTGAAAAAATAGATGATCATCCCGAAAATTAAAAAAAATTCAAAATTAAATAAATAATAATTGTGATTAAACAATTAAAATTTATTAAACATTAATTAAGGTTTTTTATTATGAAGAAAATATTTTGCTTATTAACACTAATTTTTTTTTTGAGTTCAGTTTATTCTTTTGAATGTTTAGGAGTAGTTGATTCAAATTCTTTAATGTGTAAAGATAGCAACACTAATTTGGATCAAAATTATTCAATTAGTTTAATTGACTCTTATTTGGATTGCAACATCAAAAAAAAATGTGAATGGTATTGTAAAAGTGGTTATTATTTGGATGAAGGAAAATGTTTATCTTCGTCAGAATTAACTTGTGAAGGCAGTGTTCCTCAAAATGCAACTATGTGTCCAAATGATAATATCAATCTCCCTCGAAAAGGAATAACAAATATTCTAGTTGCTTCCAAAAATAATTGTTCAGAAACAAGAAAATGTCAATGGTATTGTAACGAGTTTCACTATTTAGGGGCTAATTCTAAAAAGTGTCTTCCGTTTGTTTGTGTTGGGGAGGATTTTGAAAATTCATTAATGTATTATAATGACGACACAAAACTTGATTCAAATATACCAAAAGAATTGGTTGATAAGAACACTGCTAGAAAATGCGAATATTATTGCAAAGATCATTACCAAATAGAAGTGATTAATGGTGTTAGAAAGTGTGTTCCTAAAACTTATTTTTGTGAAGGAGAATTTGAAAATGCAACAATGTTTGAAAATGATAATGAAGGATTAGAATACAATACTATAAGTGTTTTATCAAAAACAAACACTCTTAGAAAGTGTGAATGGAGTTGTAACGAAGGATATTTTATTTACAAAGGAGAATGCGTATTAAAAGAAAAAGCACCTTCTTGTGGAACCGCGAACAAAGATTACTTAATAGAAGAAGATTTTCCTGGGAAAGAAGATTTATGCAAAAATAGTACCCCTTCAATAAAAGAACCTATGCTAGGAGAAAAAATTGGTTCAATTACTAGGTGGACTTGTATTAGTGATATTAATATTGATTGTAGAGCAATAAGAGTAGGAGTTCGAGAAAGTTCCTCAGATTTTAATTCAATATTAGAAGTAACACTAAACCAAAAAGATAAGAATACTTTATTAATATCAATAAAATGTTCAAATGAAATGAATTTAGATATAAGTGCGTTTGGAGAATTAATACAGAAAAAAATTGAATTGGATAAAAATCAATTAGATTGCAACTCACAATTAACAACCCATGAAATAATCTTAAAGGACATGGATTTCTTTGAAAAAACAATAACCATTACTACTAGTATTAAAGAAACAACAAAAAATTGTCTCAATTGTGAAAAAAAAACTCAATTAAATTTAGTCAAAAGCAATTTCTTCCAAGAGACTAACTGGGTTTTAATTGGAGGATTAGTATTGTTTATGATAATAGTGATATTTTTAATGAACTTTATATTCAATTCTCCAAGCGAAGAAGATTATGAAGAAGATGATTCTAAAAGGGATGGCTTTAAAGAAGATAGTTATAAAGAAAATGGTCCTGAAGAAGATTATGAAGAAGAGGATTATAAAGAAGATTATTTTGAAGAGTTTCAATAAAAAACAATTTTCTGTTTGAAAAAACCTTTAAATACTACTTAGCTATCATTCTTATTAGTTTTTGATTATTGGTGGGGTTTGAATGAAAAAAGCAGTTGTTTTAATTGGGCTCTTATTAACATTATTCTTGTTTTTAGGATGCACACAAAGTAGTATCTGTGGGGATTCAATATGTTCTTTAGGAGAAGAAAATACTTGCCCAACTGATTGCGCAACCTCAATTAATGGTGATATTAAAAGATATTGATTAATTGATTTAAGGAAATTTTATTATTGCTATATTAATCAAAATATTAGATGTTTAAATTAGGGGGTTTTAAGGTAACTAAAAAATATATTCTTTTTTATAAGGAGCCTACTCAAATCTCACTCTACCCTCAATGCTTTTAAAGCTTTCTAATTCTGTATTTCTATAATTGACGCGGTTAATTTTGCGTGAGCTTGGTGATGCTTTTAGGTTATTTTTGGGTTATTTGTTTTCCTTGAAATAATTTGAATGCTATTTTTCCAAGTTGGGAAAATATTTCTGGTGGTATTTTGGCTGAAGTTGTGGAAAAACAAAGACACTATTTGGTGCCAGAGCACGTTTTAATAAAAAAAGAGAAGGTTGCTGAATTAATGGCAGAACTTGGGATTAAAAAAGAAGATTTGCCTAGAATATACAAAGATGATGCTGCACTAAAATTACTTGGTGCAGAAAAAGGGGATGTAGTAAAAATAATTAGGGATTCTTTGACTGCCGGTCAAAGCGTTTACTACAGAAGAGTAGTTAATAAATAATTAAAATAAAACTAAATTAAATTTAGTTTTTTGACGCAAGTCAAAAAAAGTTTTTGGAGTAAAGCGGGGTAGAGTAGTATGTCATGGGAACTAATTGATTCTTATTTAAGAAACAAGAATGTAGCACAATTGGAGATTGATTCATTTAATCAA
>MWBC01000029.1 GCA_002068885.1 archaeon ADurb.Bin336 | reverse complement strand
GGGGTATAAATTAGTGATTGGGGGGGCTAATAAAATAAATTTAGATTAATTTAATTTCTTATATTTTGAAATTAAATAAAAAGAATTTCTTTTATTGAAAATGTTTTTTAAAAAAAAATTAATTATTTATACATAATTGTTTTTTTTTTAAGGTGAAAAAAGTAAATGATTTAATAAAAAAAATAAAATAAAAAAAATAGTTGGTTATTTTTTTGCTTGTCTAACTCTGCTTATTTGGCCCTTCACTTTTGCCCCTCTTTGTTGTTTTAATTGTCCTCTTAATTTACTTGCTTCTGCTTCTTTTACTCTTGATTGATTGAACAATGCTTGTCTTGTTGCAACTAAAGGTTGTCTTTCAACACCTGGTTTTCTTAGGTGTTTGTTAATTCTTTTTATTTTTTCATTAGCTGTTACTCGTTCTGCATTAGCTAATCGTATTCTCTTTAAAGCATCTGCTCGTTTAGGGCTACTTTTAACAGATTTTAGCTTTGCAAATTTAATTGGTTTTAAAATTCTTTTAGGCATGAATCAGAATACTCTTTTCTAGTATTTAAATTTACCTCTTATCTCAATTTGTTGCGAACTTTTAATTTTCTTGCTCTCCACTTTCCACCAAGTATTCCTGGGAGAGGGTTGTTTCTTTGAGTTAATTTTTTTTCTAGTACATAACTTAAATTATTTTTTTGACTGACCTTCCATTTTCGTTGGAGTAAAAATTTTGCAAAACCTTTATGGGTGCTAACGCTAGTGAAAGTTAATCCTTGTTTTTTTAAGTGTGTTTCAAGTAAGTGCATCATTAAATCTAATTCTTTTGCAAGAGAACTAGTTCCAATTGAAGAGGGGTTAGCTATGTGCAAATCTTCTAACCTAGCTCTGTTGTCAGAATAACAATAATGAAAGGAGAGAACTGGCTTGTTTTTTAGAGTCATTTTAGCAGAGCAAAAACCTCCTTGTAGTCCACTTGGTTTTTGATTACTAAAAACTAGGGTGTAATCTTTCACCTTGTAAGTGGTTCTATTTCCTCTAACAATTGGAGTAATCATTCTAACTAATAAGTAGTGAAGTTGAATAAAAACTTAATTTATTTTCAAAAACTTTGTCGTTATGATGAAGCTTATAAATGACTTTTACTTATGGGTGAATTTAGTTTGCGGGTGACTTCTTTAACTTATAAGTAATTTAGCTTATGGGTGACTTAATTTATAAATAACTTCATTTCTTGGACACTATTTTTCATAAATTTTAATTAGTTTTTTTGTTTACCAATCTAGCCCCATAATTCATTCCATCAACTAATTTAACCTCTAAAATATCTTTGTAAGGGATGTAGAGGGGGATGCAAGTTTCTCCAGTGTTGGCTTTGTATGCGTTAAAGAATTTTTCCATGAATTCTTTATTGCTCAAAAGTTTTACCATTGCACTTGGGTAAATTGTAGTGGTTTTTGTTTCTGTGCTTAGGGCTCCAGAAATCATTGAGGTTGGGTAGGATTGGGTAATTACTTTTGGAGTTCCAAAATCAAGGGTTCATTCAGGGGCCCATTTAGTAATTGCTTGTTTTGATTCTTCTGATAATCTTCCATCAAATCTTGCTAATTCATCTATTGCACTATAATCCACTCCTGCTTTGTAGAGGGAGTATTCAAACCCAGCTATTATTGGGGTATTTATTCCTGAATTGTATGCTGATCCTTCCAGAGCGTATCTATCTTGTGTTCCGTACTCTGGGCGTTTGCAGAGGTAAATTGATTTAGTGTTGTAATTTAGGATGGTTTGTTCGTTTGATTCTAATAAAGCTAGGGCGATTTGTTTTGATTTTGTTGGGTCAACAAGTGCTTTGATTATTTCATCATCACTTAATTCAGAGGATGTTTTTGAATCAAATACATGGTTTAATTTATTTTGATCAACTAAATTCCTTACTATGAATACTTTTATTTGGTAGGGCCCGTAGGATTTTGCTCCTCCTACTTAAGTAGTATGACAATTAAAAAACGAGTTGGGTCAAAGATCGCCCAGCACTTATGGTGATGAGAAAATTAAAAAAATAAATTGTTTTCTACATAAATTCTTTTATACATAAAATTTTATTATTTTTTCTTTTTAGTTGTTGCTTTTTTAGTAGGGGTTAAGTATTTTTCGTGTTGTTGTATGTGAGTGTGCACATCAAAAATTCCTTTTATTATTAAAAATAATATTAAGAGTAAGAATTGGTTTTCTTTTTGAGTATTTATGAAATATCCTCCTATAATGATGGTTAAGTGCATTGGAATTATTCTTGCAAAGGGCTCGTGTAAATAATTTCCTAAATTCACTTCTTTTTTTGCCTCTTCTTTAGATTGGATGAATGAGAATGCGTGTGTTAAAAAGTATCCTATTATGAGTAAAATAAATCCTGTGGAAAATATTCCTTCCTCTGAAAAAACTATTGTGTCTGAAGTTATTCCTATGTAAGCTCCTATGAAAATAAGGTAAACAAAATTAGCGAATAAAAAACCAAATAAAAAAAAATTTGCTGCCTTCTTTTTTGCTTCCTCTAGGGATAATCCATTTATGGTGCATTTTTGTCCGTTAATAGTTAAATTAAAATTTTTTTCAAAATCAGTAGTATCAATTTTTTCTAGTCTTAAAACCTTAAAATAGTGGAAAAAACAAATAATTAGGCCTTGTATTATGTAAAGGATCATTAAAACAAATACATCCCATTGTTCAACAAGAGCTATGTAAATTGTCAGGAGATTTATTAGGATTAATACGATAGTGGGTGGGTGGGTTAAATATTTTGGAATCATGCTTAATAAATGAATTAAGTGGATTAAAAGGTTTATTGTTGGGGGTAATTTGAAGTATTTTTTTGGCCAAAACTAATGTAGTTGCTACATAATAAAAATATCTGTTCTGGCAAATTACTCCCAAAGCATTTATTAATACTAAAAAATAAATTAGGTTGTTAAAAGCAAAGGTTTAAATTATAAGTTAATTATAAGGTGGTTATAAGGTGGTTATTATTTCAAATATTACAACTATTCCTGTTGAGAAATCAGTTCTCAAAGAGCTTAAGAGTATTAAACAATATCCTAGGCAAACTTATTCTGAATTGATTACTCAAATGACTATTGTTTATAAAGCTTGTAAGGCGAGAGAAAATCAATATGATGAGTTTTTGCATAAAATTCAACAAAAAAAGATGAGGGAACTTTGGGATAATAAAGAGGATGAAGAGTGGGAAAAAGCATAGGGTGTTTTTGAATGTATTCTTCAGGGGATGTTGTTTTAACTAATATTCAATTTACGGATTCTTTTGAAATAAAAAAACGTCCTTGTGTGGTTCTTTTTGAAGAACTTGGGAATGTGGTTGTTGCAGGGGTAACAAGTAATAAGGGTATGCAAGGAATTCCTTTGACTATTGAAGAAGGTGCGATTAAGGACTCGGTAATTAAAACTAATTATATTTTTACAACAACAGAGAGTTTCATTGAGAAAAAATTATTTTCTTTAAGCAAAGAGAAAAAGCAAATGCTTTATGGTAGTTTGTTGGGCAAATTAAACAATTTGAAATAATTTCTTTATTTCTTGGACACTTTTTTAATGTTATTTTTTTGATTTTTTTTTGATTAACTCCCAAAAGCATTTTTATTCTTTAAGTGTTGTTGATGATTTTTATAAGTTAATGTGTGTAAGACTTTGATTTAAATTATAATGAATTTGTTGTGGTGGGTTTGTGGGTAAAAAAATAATTAAATTTTGTAAGGATGAACATAATATTTGTAAATCAGGAACCACTGTTCAATTAGGTACTTTACAATATTATCAAACAAATATCGATCCTAATATTAAAGATTCTTATGAAGGGAAATTAAAAGATGTTATATGTTATGATGAACTAAGGGTGCATTCAACAGAATTATTGAATGAGTTGGGAACTTCAGCCAGATTTAGTGGGGGTGGTAAAGTAATTTTTAAAAATATGGTTATTAATACTGAAATTAAAAATGCGCTTATTTTTTGTGTATCTGAGTTTGATGAATCTGAAGTTATAACTGCTGATTTAGGAAAACAAATTAGTTCTGAATATAATTCTTTTTATGAGATTAAAGATATTCAAGGTTTTTTAAGTCAAGTTGGAAAGTTGTTGCTTGAAATGTGGGTAGAAAAGGTTCATGATAATGAAGGTATTAAAATTTTTGGCCGAGCTGGGTCAGTTGGATATGTTGATGAAAAAGAAAAGAGGTTTGATTGTGTTGAAAATGCTATTTTAAGTAGGAAAAATAGGACTATGTTTGATCCTATTTTTTTAAAATTAAAAAAATCACAAGATAATTTTGATGTTGATTTTACAAAAAATAGGGAATTTAGGTTTTCTTGGATTTTGTTTGATAAATTTGGTAAGGAATTTAATTTAAATAAGTTGGTTCAAAATGATTTGGTTCGTATTGATGCTAGTTCTTTAAGAAAATTTTGTAAATAACATATAATTTGGAGGGTTTTGGCCAATTCGCTTCAACCCAACAAAGTTTGCTACATAATACTAATTCTTCTTTTTTTCTTTAGGGATTAGATTAAAGCAAGGAAATTTCAAATATAGTGTGTTTGTGGATTTTAGTGGTAAAAAAATAATTTTTTTCGCGCATATTGATGTAATTTTTCTTTAAAATGCTTTATTTTGGCGATTTGAGGCGTTTTGTGTTATTTGTTCTTTTCAAAAGTGCTCCAAAACCCTTGATTTATAAACTCAAAATCATGCATAACCTTGATTATCCTGCAAAATTCCTTCACAAAATCTGAACTTTTTTTCAAAATGAGCTACAATAATTTAATAATGGAAGTGTGCAAAGGGGTTGGGTTCTTGAGGGTGGCTTAAAAATAACTCGTGTGTTATGTATAAGAAAAAGTGTTGGGTGGTGGAAAACTGACTAAAGATCCTTTCAAAAGTGGCCCAAATTGGTGATGTGATTGTTTATTTTGTTTGGTTTGATTTGTTTTAATGTGAATTTGAATAAATTGCTTATGAGTAGGGGAAAATGAAGGGGTTTTTGGGAATTTTATATTGGGGGTATGGTAAGGGGTTAGGGTGAGTTGGTGAGAGGGTAGGGTTGATTGGGTGAGTTAGTTGTGTACAAAAGGCTTATCAAAACAACACTAAATTAACTTGGATTTGGTTGGGCCAAAGGATTGTTAGGCCTAAAATAAGATTATTTAAAATAAAGGGTTAATTTTGGGTTATTTTTTTTTATTTTTCAAGTGGCCCAAAAAGTGTCCAATATATAGTGTTATTATTAATTGGTTTTTTTTTTAAAAATCGGTTGAAATAATTAAGGTTTTGGGTCAACAAACTTAGTTATGTAGATATTCTCAACATAATAAAAGAGTTTTTCTTAAAGAAATAAAGTTTTTCTTTTGGGTTTGAGGGGTTATTTTTGGTTATTATAGGGGGTTTGGTAGGGGATATGAGGTAAGTTTTAATGAGGGGATTATTTTTAGTTAACTTAAGTTGGGTTTGAGGTGGTGGGAGTTAAATTAATCTTATATATTTGATTGAGTTAATTATTTTTATGAAATTAAATTCTGCAAGGGGGAGAAATTTTTCTTTAAGGAAAGGGAATTTTCTTCCAAGAAAAGAAGTGAGGAAAAAGGCAACTTCTTCTAAATCATCTTCTTCTAATCTTTCTCCTCGTAAAATTAAGGGCGTTTCAAGTGTTGATAAAGCAAGATTTGTTTTGTCTTCTTTAGGAGTATCTGGGTTAAGATCTTTGAGAAGTGGGGCCCTTAAACAAATTCAAATTAATTCTCCTGGGAGAGCTTTTTTGAAAAAAAATCCTGGGTTAATGCGATTTTTTTTGAAGAGTATTCCTGAGATAAAAATAAGGGGTGGTGTGAAAAAAGGAGCTGTTGAAATTTCTGCTTTTAATCCTCGTGATTCATCAAGCTTTCATTCTTTTATGTATTTGTTGAGGGTTAAAAGAAAAAAATTTATTGTTAAAGAGTTATCCAACCCTGTTTTTCCTGTTGATGCACACACTCAATTTGTTTTGCATAAAAAATTAGCTAGTATTAATCCTCATTTGAGGAGATGGAATTCTGAAGTTTTAGAATATTCTTTTGCTTTTCAAAATAAACGTGTCTCTTATTTAGTTGGGGAATTTGTTGGAGGGATAACTTTGGAGAAATGGTTGCGACAAGATAAGCGAAATGAGAATTCGGCCGTTTTTCAAAGATTTTTAAAAGCAGAGAAAGTGTTAAAGAAAAAACTTGGGATAAAGGATGTTACAACAAGAAATGTGATTTATTCTCCAAAAACTGATAAATTGGTTTTTATAGATTTGATGCAATGATTGAAAAGATAATTTCTTTAAGAAAAAGAGTTTTTCTTTTACTTATTTTTAGGTTTTGTTAAAGGTGTTGTTTTTTTATTTAGGGTTTTTAAAAAAACTTTTTAGTTATGTATATGTGTGTTTTTAGGTGTTTTTTTTAATAAATTCTTAATAAAAACTTTTTTAGTAGATATTATCGTGGTGATCAAAATCAAGGAATAAAATAAATTTTTTTTCTTTAATATATTTAAAAGTTAAAACAAAGCTTTTGTCAATATGTACTCTCTTCCTGTCTTTCATATTATGTCTTAGATTTTTGTAATGTTCTATGCTTAATTCATCTGAGTTGCATATTTGTTCAATTTTTTTCATTGTTATGTAGTATCTTTCTCTGTCGTGTTTGTATAATTTTTTTAATTTTTCTTTCAACTCGATTGTGAAGTCGTATTGCATTAGCAATCACTTTTCTTCAATTTCTGTTCTTAGTTTATCAAGGGGTGTGTGGTTGTAATTATTGTTTTTGAAATAGTTTTTTTCAATATTAATTATTTTTTCTAAATATTTATCATTCACTTCTTTTTCCACTTCTTCTTCCCCATATTTGTGAATAAATTTATTCAATGCCTCACTTTTATCTTTTAAGGAGTACTTGGCCTTAACCACGTTAAGCACTTTGTTTGAATATTCATTCAAAACCACTCTTGCTGAAACCATTTTATTCCCTCTTTGTGTATTTGATATTACTTCCATATGTATTTAATATGCACGCGTATTTATATTCTTTTCTTTAGATTACTTTATTTCTTTAAGAAAAATAGTTTTTCTTTTTACTTATTTTTGTATGGTGTTTATTTTTATTTTTTCTCAAATTGTCCATTAACTACTTTAAATCCTTTTGCAGGGACTAACTTTAATTGTACTCCAAGTATATCTTTGAATGCTTGTTCTTTTTCTATTCTTGCTCGCTCTATGGTTTTTTCATCAACTGGGGTAGTTGGTTTTGCTTTAAAGAACCCAATGTGTTTTAGATTTGGGGAATTTCCTTCTGTTGAAATGGCTTGTACCAACCCTATTTCTAAAAAAGTTTGCCAAGTGTGTAAATCTGATAAATCATACTTGCTATTTTTTAAAATAGAATTAATGTTTTTGTTAAGTTGTTCAATTTGTTGAGAAACCCTTGTTTTACTTGCTTCATTTTCTTGAGTAATTCTAGCTATTTCTTTGCTATAAGTAATTTGATCAATTTGTCCGGCGCCATACCTGTGCCTTAGTTCTCTTAATTTATATTGGTAATTTTCGTTAGCTGTTTTTTGGTTTTGTTTTAATTGGTTGAGTGATTGGGCTTTTTCCCTGATTGATTCAAATGTTTTCACTAACTTAGTATTGCTTCTTATTTTACCATATTCTTTTTGGTTGAGTAGATTCAAAAATGTTGTCCAATAATTAGGGTTTGTTTTGTTTTTTGCTGTTTCTTTCCCAAATTTGCTTTTCTTTTCTTGTATTGCTCTTAATACCTTCTCACTTTTTTTAGTTCTCCTAACCGCCAAGTACCCCGCAACTCTACTAGCTCCTTTTTTTTCAGGAACCGCCACCATTGAAACTTTTTTTGATGTGCTAAACATGGTAACCAAATCAGCTATGCTTGGGGTAGGGACTTGTCTAACTTTTTTTCCAGTAACAACCAAAGGGTGGGTGTGTATCATTCTTTTTGCTCGTGCAAATTTTGTTGCGAGTTCTGTGCTTGAAATAGTAGCTTTTCCAGCTCCAGCGTATTTGTACCCTTCTTTTTGTTTATTTTTAGCAAAAATTAATTCATTTGAAGCTCGTTTTGCTAATAACAAATCTCCCTTTCGCTCACCCATTTTAGCAGTTCTTTTTTTCAATCTAATAATTGCATCAATTTTTTGTGTAGGGTGTTGTTTTCTTTGAATCGCTTTTACCCTTAAACTTTTCATTCGCCCTTTCATACTCTAACTTAGTGTATATTTGAATAAAAATATAGTTGGTTTAATTTTTTTCAAAATCAAAAAGGTTTTTGTACTTTTGTTTTCAATTTTTTTAATGGATTTAAGTTTAATGAGGTGTGAGCAGGAAGAAGCTCGGTTGTATTTGCTTGAAGAAGAGGAAGTGCGTGAATTATTAAGAGAAGTATTTGGTTGGAGTGTGGTAGATGATTTTTTAATAAAATCCTTCCCATTTGATTCCCTAAACAAAGCACTAGCTTTTTCTAATAGAATAGCTTTAATTGCCCAACAAGAAAATCAATTCCCAAAAATTGTTTTAACTTCTTCAAAAGCAGAATTTCATTTGCAAACAAAACTAGTTGAAGGTTTAACTAAAAATGATTTTATTTTCGCTGCAAAAATAGATGCACAATTCAAAAATATTTAACCATTTTGTTTATTAACCCCTTTTTATACTATTAATTAATGCTTGAATCAAATAAATTTTTTTTTGATAAAAACTTTTTTGTTAAATCAATTATTATTTTAATTTCTCTAATTGCGGTTGTTTTTTTAATTAATTATTTTGCTCCTTTTTTTGTTGATGAATCTTTTTCAGTAATAGTTTTGCCAGATATTCAAAAATATAGTTTGAAGGGTAGAGAAGATATTTTGATTTCTCAAGTTAATTGGATTATTGAGAATGAAAAAGAATTGAATATTAAGTTTGTTGTTTTTGAAGGGGATTTGGTGGAAAATTGGGATAAGCACTCTCAATGGATTGATGCGAACCAAATGATTTCAAAATTAGAAGAACACAATATTCCTTTTTTGTTAGTCCCTGGAAATCATGATCATGATAAAACTAATCCAAATTTACCTCTAACTAATTACAATTATTATTTTCCAAATTCAAGGTTTGAGAACAAGAGTTGGTGGGGTGGTTCCTTTGGGGTGGGAAACACTTATCAAAAAATAAGAATTGGTTTTAGGGATTATTTGTTCTTAGGATTAGATTTTTGTCCAAATAATGACGAATTAGGTTGGGCTAATAAAATATTTTATGAAAATAAATCAAATAACCTTATTTTAACCACTCATGGTTATTTGGATTTGAATGGGAATAGAAAAGTTCATGGTTGTAGTAGCACAGAGAATATTTGGAGCATGAGTAAAACTCATAAAAATTTACAAGTAATTCTTTCAGGACACGTTCATGGAGAATACACTCGTACTTCTATGAATGATTTTAATTATCCTGTAACTCAAATGCTTGCTGATTATCAAGCCCTTGAAAATGGAGGTAATGGATATTTGAGGATACTTCACTTTAGTCCAAGCGAAGGAATAGTTAAAGTTAGAACATTTTCACCTTATTTGAGTGAGTTAAAAGAAGGAAAAGAAAGTAACTTTGAATTCAGTTTTAGTTTTAATTAAAAAAAATATTTTAATCAAATTTAAATATCCTTTTGTTCATATTCTTGTTATGAAAAATGAATTAAACAAAAATTCTTTTGCCCAGGGGACGATTGAGTATTTGGTTGTTATTGCGGTTGTTGTGGTATTGAGTTTGGTTGTTGTTGCTTTGGTTATTAATGTTTCTTCTTCTCCTAGTCAACAAATTTCGTCTTCTTCT
>MWBC01000028.1 GCA_002068885.1 archaeon ADurb.Bin336 | reverse complement strand
AAACAAAATCTCTTCAATTCCTATTTTTTTTTAAAAAAAATCTAAGAAAATAATTTTTACCCCAAACATAATTCACTAAAAAAAATCAATATTCATTTATACAATTTAAGGTAGTGGAATATGAATGAGTTGGTTTTTGCTCTAATAAAACTAATATTCATTTATACAATTTAAGAAAAGAATTAGAATTGAACCTATCAGAATTAACCCTAAGAATAGAATTAATTTTAATTGGATACAAATAAACATCAACATAATCAACCTTTACTTTGTAATCAATTACCTTATTACTAATTGTGTTCAAAACAAAAGCACTATTATAATTCACTCCATTATAATTCACTCCCCCAAATTCAATTACCTCTACCCCATCAGGGTAAATTAATTCCAAATAAGAATAAGAATTATTACTAATAGAATCAGTTATACTAATTCTGTTATAATCATTAGAATAAATTATAGAAACCCCAAAATTATTCTCTCCACTTGACTTAACCCAATTATAAGAAACTAGCGAACCACTTGACTTAATATTCAAGTCAATTGATTCAATTACAATAGGTTTTGAAGAAAATAAAGCAATTGAATTACCATAATTATAATCCATATTCAAATTATCCCCTAAAAAAAACTCTGCTTTACCATCAACCAAATTAGATAAATCAATTGATTTATTATAAAAACTTCTATTGAAATAATTATTATTCAAAAAACTATTCCAATCATTTAATGAACTAATTTCATTAGAAGAAGAACTAATTTTCCCCTCAATTAAAACACTACCCTCAATTGAATTAACATCAAATCTTAACCCAAACAAATTACCCAAATCAAACGCTAAATCCTCATTTAATTGATTTACATTCAAAGCATTTTGAGAAGAAATTATTTTCCGCTCCATTAAAACATTAGCATCATAAAAACCTTGAGTGAAAAAAACCAAGGTTGAAGCAAAAAAAATAATGCTAATAGTAAAGAGAAAACCTTTATTATTCATTTAAACCACCCATTTATTCTAGCAACAAAAAAAGAAACACCCTCGCCCTCATTTAGTACTATTGAACGCTCAACAGAAAAAACACTCCTTGAACTTTTTACACAACCAGTTTTAATTGAGTGAATTACATTAATAGACTCCTCATCAAAAATAATTAATTCAAAACAAGTGTTTTGAGGAGTAGAGTTTAGGATTAAAGAAATTTCTTCTGAAGAAGAACTAAACAAAGCATCAACAATAACCCCATTCTTTTCCATCACAGAAATCAAATCAGAACAAGAATCCTTCAAATCAACTGCATTCCAAGAATCCAAACTAATTAAAGAAAGATAAAATAAAGCAAGGATAATAAAAATTGTTGCAAGAGTTATTCCTAAGAAAGAATCCACTGTAATAATGAAACCATTTTCACTAATTTTATTCACACCTATACACCCTCAAAATATTAAACCAATTTCTGTCTAACAAAATAATTATACCTAACAAAACAATTTACTCCTCAATTGATAAAATAATTCTTAACAACACTTCTTCTCCATCATAATACACTATCCTTGTATGAGTCGCTTTTAAAATTGGTTCAATAACAACCCTACCCCCCACTAAAGGAATTGGATTTGAAATAACTTCATTTTTTGAATCAACTACACTCAACTCCAAATCATACTTCCCCGCACCAATTTTATACCTCACCAAATCATAATCCTCACTTGAATTAAGTGAATTAATTAGAGTAATTGTTTTATCCAAATCCAAAAAATTGTTTGAATGAACCAATCCAAACGAATTAACATCAACCAACTCCTTACTCTCCCAATTAATTGGCTCCCCACTAGAAAGAACCAACTTATTCAAAATAGCGTGCGCAATTTCACCAGATTCAATCCTACTATTAAACAAACTAGTTTCTTCAAAAATAAAATTACTACCTGCCCAAAAAAAAGCTAAAGAAAATAAAAAAATTCCTATAGCAACAAGCAAATCAGGGGAAAAAAATTGTCCCCTAGCACCAAATCTAAACTTAGACAAATTCATTGAACATCATACTCCAAATAAACAAATCCATCCCTCTTTGAAAAACAAATTAACCCATTAAAATCACTTACACTAACAACCACATTCTTTGACAAAATAGTGGCATCAGCATATGAATTCTCATTGAACACTTGAACACTATGTTCATTAAATTGAATTGTTTGGCCTGGTTCATTCCAATAAAAATACTCACACAACCTTGAATTATTATCCAATAAAGAAACAACATTAATTGTTCTTGAAAGAGAATAAACAAAATTCTTTGCACTCAACTCATTTCTTGAAGAAATATTCAATTCAGTCCTATCAATAAAAATACTCATACAAAAAACAAATATTAACAAAATAGCAAGCACACTCACCATAAACTCCATACTAATTTGGCCCTTTCTATCCATAACACCACTTCTAATTTAATCCTCTACTCAATATCACCAATTTTAATTGAACATTCTACTCATTAACACCACTTATTAATTACTCATTCTATTATAACTAACATTCACATCCTTCAAAATTGGGGAATAAGAAGGACTTGTTGAAGAAATACTTGATTTATATTGGAAATAATTCCCATCAAACAATGACAAATCATTTTGGAAAGAATTTAACGCACTTGACCAATCGCCCCAAGAAAAACCATTACTACTTGTCCTTGCAAACAAATCAATTTTCCCTGTTGATAAATAAAATTCAATATTTTTTATAAAAGGGCCTATGAAATAATCTTTTGCATTAAAATCCTCAAACCCACTTGCTTTCTTAAAAAACAATTCATAACCCAAATATTGTGAATTTTCCAAACTTGAATCAAAATCAAGCCAATCCCCATTTTTTATGTTTGTGAAATACTTTGAACTAGTTTTTGTATTACAATTAGCATCACTGCAAGTATAAACATTCAAATCTAATCTACTAATCCCTTTTCTGTACAACTCACTAATCTCCAAATCAGAAAGCTTTCTATTCCAAATAGCAACCTCATCAATATATCCCAAAAAAGTTCTTAAAGCAGGACCATCTGTATCCGCACCAATAAATCCTCCATTATTAATCCCTACTAATCCACTTGCATTAGTAACTATACTCCTATCAAGAACCCCATCAAAATAAAAATTCATAGTAATATTTGACCCAGTTGAACTATAAGAAACACAAACAAGAGTCCATTTATTCACAGGAACAGATTTATATGATGTGTACTCTGAACTACTTCCCCCAGTATAATTAAATGCTCTGTCATAAATACGTCCATCAGGATAAAATCTTATTCTAAAATTTACAAAACTAAAAAGTGCGGATAACATATTTAAATCCCCAGTACGCTTTACCCACCCACAACCAGTTACACCAGTACCTGCACCAGTATTAATTCTAGGAACAGAAACACGGGTGGTTGAACCATTAAAAACTGTAGAGTTTGTATCCCACAAACCACCTGAATACTCTGCAGACCCAACCCAAGTCCCATTAAAACCCTTTCCACTAGAATCAATAGCATTATTATTAAAATGCCACAAACCAACCAAACCCTCTCCAAACTTTTCATTCACATCAATTTCTTTTCCAAAAGAATAATTAACATCAGAATTTACTTTTACTGAATTCCACTCAAATGATGAACTAGAATCAACTGCATCTAAGTTCGTGAATTTTGAACCCAATGCTCTATTATAATCCAAAGCAATTTCTTCATCAGACAAAACACGATTGTACACTTTTACTTCATCAATATATCCTAAAAAATATTGTGAACCACCCGCCCATTTACCTATTTGAAAAGCATTAGTGTTTAGAGTAGGATCAGGAACCCCTGTTCTTGAATTATTCAAAACTCCATCAACATAAAGTTTTGATGTTCCATTACTATAAGTACCAACTACTTGATGCCACCTTCCATCATTTAATGCAGTAGTTGATTTCAAAACAGTATCATAAGAATTTGTGTGAAATTTTATTACATTCGGAGTAGAATTATCAATTCCGATTGAAGCCCCTGTATTATTACTATTATGATAACCCATAATTGTTCTTGCGGATTGAGAAGTAATAAAATTAATCCAAACAGAAAAAGTGAAAGAAGTTGATTTTAGAGTAGGGGTGTGAGGAATATTTACATAATAACTTGAACCATTACCATAAAATGAAGTTGAATCCCACAACCCAGCATGATTAACACTCGCTCCTGAACCAACAAGAGTACCATTGTTACTCCTAGCATAATCCAAAACAGTTGTTCCGTTCGCTGAATTAAATTTCCAATAACCCACTAAATTACTATCCACCCAATTTCCTTTTTGGGATACATATAAATTATTCACTTCTGACGAGGATAAAGCTCTATCCCAAATAGCAACTTCTTCAATTCCTCCCTTCCAATATCTAGAAGAATCAAACCCATTCCCTATAGTAAAATTTGGAATTGATGTAGGCCATAAATTGTGCGAATTTGAAAAAACCATAATACCATTTAAATATCCTTGTTCAGTATTTGAAACTCGATTCCAAGAATAAACAATATGATACCAATTATTCGCTTTCATTCCTGATGTAATATAAGTAGCAGCATCATAATTTCCAGCATCATTCCCCACTACTACAGCAAAATTCCCTGAAGAATTTTCTTCAAACCTTATTCCAGAATTAAACCCTAAGTAGTTTGTTGTTAAAGGATTTCTATAATTTTCTACAACTGATGGATTCATCCAAAAAGAAATAGTGCCTTGTGAAGGAAAAGAACCAAAATTACCACACTTAACATGACCATTAACCCCGCCAAAAAAACCAGCATTAGAATCCCACAAACCAATCCCACTAACATTAGCATCCCCACTCAAAACAGCATCCCTAACCCCTGTCGCAGAATTCAACAACCACCCATTAGAATTCTTATCATTAAAATGCCACAAACCAATAAGATTACTATCAAACAAAATATTTGAAGAATTAAGTTCACTACCCTTATCAAGAATATTTGAATCAAGTTCTCCGGTAGGTGTGAAAGAATTATCACTCCTCTTGTAAATAGAAGAATTTAGTGAATAATCATTATTCAAATTATTGTCCGAAAAAAATAAGTAAGGCGGATAACTTATTTGGTTAAAAAACAATTGTGAAAAATTTACTCCTCCATTAAAATCAAAAACCCTTGAATAAAAATTTCCATCAGAAACAAAATTTCCATCCACGCCCCTTGAAAGATAAAGTCCATTTTCATCAACTTGAGTACCAAAATTACGAACACCAGAACCAATTGAATAAATTTCTCTTACATCCTCCTCAGTTAAAGCAGTATTCCAAATAGCAACATCATCAATCAACCCTTTATAAGTCAAACCCCTATTCAATCTTAAATCACCAATACCTAATACTCCCCCCATATTAGCACTATTCGAAGCAGTAAAAGACAAAACTAGTTCTCCATTATAATAAACCCTAGCACCCCCATTTTTTATTGCAGTTATTGCAATATGTTGCCACTTATTCAACTCAACATAATTTTCAGTTGTCTGGGAATAATCAGAAGTACTATTAGTAAATGAATACGCCCTAATTTTACCATTATTATGCAATAACCAAACCCCATAACCTGAAGAAGTTGCAAAAATAGTATTTCCATAATTCTCATTCGCGGGAGTAGCTCTTGTTGGATAAATCCAAGCAGACATAGTATACCTATCCGAAAGAGAAGGAATAATATCCAAACTCACATAATCATTAACCCCATCAAAATAAATTGCATTAGTATCCCAATGCCCAATTTCATTAACATCAGCTCCATTAAACAATTTTCCATCCCTACTCTCTTTAACAGAATTAAAAACCCAACCATCAGAATTTTTGTCATTGAACCTCCACAAACCAATTAAGTTTTCACTCTTAGGATAAATTGGTTCCGTTCCTTTAGAAGAATTAGAAAAATGAGAAACATTATTATCAACAATTAAATTTGTTGGGTCAAATATTGGTGACCAAAAATAAGTTCCATCACTCCCTTTCAAAACAATTCTAAATTTTTCTGAATCATTCAAAATATTTGCATCAAAAACAATATCCAAATCATAACTCTTTCTTCTTGCTAAATTAAAATCACTAACACTACCCCACTCCCCTGAAGATAATTTTGATCCAGAAGAAAGTTTATTTGATTCATTTAAATACAATCCAATTACATTCGCGTCATCAATGTCATTGAGGAACAAAACTGCTGCATGAGTAATATCAAATGGCCCAACGAGTACGGTTAAATTAATGTCATTAATTGATTTTCCATCCTCACCAAAGTAAGCTTCATCCCAAGAAATGTTAATAGCATCACTTGAATAGTATGTTAACAAACTCAAATCAACTACCGAACTATAACCCCCAGAATCAACCCTAAGCGAACCTAAATAATTAGAAGCAACGCTAGGAGCATTAATCACAAAATTAAGGTTACTGCAAGAATTTGCTAGTACTGGTTCTGAAAAAGAAGTTATTACATAAGGAGCAATACTCCCAGAAACACTAGTACTACTTGAAGAAAAATCTCTTGAAGTAGTATTACAAACCAAAACAGAATCACTTGTAATTGAACCAGCTGTAGTGTAAAAATATTTTGTTGATGGATACACTTTTAGTTTGGTTTGAAGAGAAGAACAAAACAAATTAATTGGAATAGTTATATTCTCATCAGAGGAATTTAGAGGAACAAAAACTATTTTTCCTGAATAAGAACCAAAAGAATTTGAACCACAAGAAATTGAATAATTAACTACTTTAGAATCGTCATAAAAAACCTCAACTACCCCCTCATGAGTAGAAGATAAAGAAACTTCACTTGAAGGAAAATCAATTACCATTGAATAAGATTTATCCTCATCAGAGGAATTGTGAAGAGTAACACTAAAATCCTTTGACTCTCCCTGAACCAAATACTCACTAACACTATTAGGAGAAACATCAACCGGCCTAATTGAAATAGAAACATAATCATCATAAGCGGTTAATGTGAAAGAAAAAGTTCCATCATCCCCCGGCCAAACACCCCTCAAATCAACACTCGCTGTTGAAAAAACATCACTACCAAATACATTAAGACAAATCGTTCTATTCTTAATAAAAGATTTGTTAAAATCAATTCCCTCAGGCAACCTAACAATAATTGTTTTCATCGCACCTGGGCCAAGAAAATAAACATCATTAACTTCTTTTACAATTGAATTAATTGCAACTGAAGCAGTTTTTCTACTTTGGTCAGCCCTAAAAGAATATATTTGGTCATAAGTTATTCCAAACAACGCTGTTAAAATGAACAACGCCATTGCTACAATTAAAATAGATTCAATAGTGGATTGTGCCTTGCTCTTTCTAAAAAATATTTTCTTCAAACTAAACCAACTCTAAACACTTCATAATAAGGAAATTCGGATTTAAAATAGTTAAGATTGCTAAATTCCCAACTCAACCCAAAGAATATTTACGTAATAACGTAAGAAAAACAACCTATTATTTACGTAAAAAGGTAGGTTTTTATACTGCTTTGTTGGAATTATTAAACCACAACAAGCAACGTGAAATTGATGGATTAATAGAAGCAATGGATTTTTTTAAAATAAAAAAAAGGATTAATATTAACTCTTGATCAAGAAGAAGAAATAAAAATTTCAAACAAAACAATAACCATAAAACCGTGTGGAAATGGTTACTAAAAAAATAAATCTCAACAAATCAAATTTTATTTATAATAAATCAAATTAAAATCTTTTATAAAAGAACCAACGAAATAATCTTTTGCATTAAAATCCTCAAACCCACTCGCTTTTCTAAAAAACACGTCAAACCCCAAATACCTAGAATTTAGTAAAGAACCCAACTCAACTATTTTAGAATTAGGCACATTGGTAAAGTATTGTGAGGATGATTTATT
Source organism: archaeon ADurb.Bin336 (assembly GCA_002068885.1). GTDB lineage: Archaea > Iainarchaeota > Iainarchaeia > Iainarchaeales > JAAZKV01 > JAAZKV01. Next base: position 2,029 of record MWBC01000028.1, on the reverse strand, counting down.
AGAACATGAAACATCACTACAAGTATAAACATCCAAATCTAATATAATAATTCCTTTTCTATATAAATCCAAAACCTCGTTAGAAGATAAAGCTCTGTTCCAAATTATTGGTTCTTCAATCAAACCCTTAAACCTATACCCTGCTACAAAATCCCCTCCAATAAACAAATCAGAACCAGTGCTAATTCCTTTTGAAGCTCCTGCAACATTAGTCCAACTAAATAAATTTCCATTAACATACAAATATCTCCCTGTATTATTACGAACCGCAACTAAATTAGTCCAAGTATTCAATGGAGGAGTGTACTCAGTATCCCATCTATTTTGACTACTACCTAAATCACACCAATCCCAATTAATTGAAGAAGAATTATTCAAGTAAAACAAAAAGAAACCTCCTTGATATGAAGACCTTTTAGAAAATAAAGAAGTCGCAGTTGAATTATGACTCCATGAAGTAGGATTAATCCAAATAGACATTGTTATGTCACTTGGCTCTAATTCTTCCCTATGCGAAACACGCACTTGATCATTTACTCCGCCAAAAAAACCAGCATTAGAATCCCACAAACCAACCCCATTAACATCAGCATAATTAACTAAAGTACCATCCCACTCCCCAGTAGCTGAATTAAAAATTTTGTTAGAAGAATTTTTTTCATTCAAATGCCACAAACCAACCAAACCATCATTAAATTTATCAGGTTCACAACCAGAATCACTAGCCCCGCAAATCTCTCTTCCAAAAGAATAATTAACATCAGAATTTATTACAAAAGAATTCCAATCAGCTTTTTTACCAGCATCAATTATATTACCATTAACAAATTTCGCATTCAAAAAAGAATTATAATCAGCAAGAATTTCTTCTTGTGAAAGAGCTCTATTGTAAATTTTTACTTCATCAATCTTCCCAGAAAAATAAGCACCTGAACCAAGATTAGTAGCACCACCTTGACCAATACCATAAGTGTAAATTGGTTCTCCTCCATATAAAATAGGGTGTAGTCTCGAACTTACACTCGAAGTTGAATTAGAATTATTCAAATAACCAGTAAGGGTACTAGCAGAATCATTATACACCAAAGAAACAAAATTCCATGAATTCAATTTCACTCCTGAAATAGTTATATCTGAAGTATTCCACACCCTATACTTCACACTATCACCAACAACCTCTATTTGAGAATCATACCAAAAACCAGGCCTCCCAACTTCATAAAAAACAACTCCATTAGAAGTAGGATAAATCCAAGCACTTAAAGTCAAATCACGAACATTATGCAAATCCTTTAAATCCCCTGTATACATCCAATCATCCACCCCATCAAAAAAACCAGCATTAGAATCCCACAAACCAACCCCATTAATATTAGCACCATTAGTTAAACGTCCATTATATTCACCAGTAGCTGAATCAAGAACATACCCACTCACATTCTTATCATCAAACTTCCAATACCCCACAAGTCCATTCAAATCCCTATTGTAATCAATTGAATTAAAAGTATAATCCGCATCTTTATTCCAATCAAGTTCTCCACTCGCAGTCCAAAAATTATAATTGTTTTTTGATACAAATTTAGAAGTATTAAAAAAGGGATTTAGTGAATCATTTTGAGTTGAAAAAAACGAGTGATTTAATTCAAAACTTTTGTTCACTGTAACAAAAAAATAAGCTGAATTAGTACTACCATCAGAAAAATTTGCTGAAATGTTCGCATCATAAACCCCACTAACCGCGTCAAAAGGAATATAGAAGTTTAAATCAAATTCAACACAACTCCCACTAGGAATTGAATTAATTTCATTCCCCTCCAAATCAATTATTGGCCAAGTGAACCATTCAAGCATATTAGCATCAGGGTTTGATGCTCTGCTCCACTCAATTGAAGAAGTTGGTTCATTAGTAGAATTGCAAATAGAAAATCTTTTCAAAACCAATTCATCCACATTAGCAGTGAAAGAAGTTATTTTTGGAAAAAGCATTACTTCTTCATACTCCAAAATTGATTCAACAGAAACCAAA
>MWBC01000027.1 GCA_002068885.1 archaeon ADurb.Bin336 | reverse complement strand
CTTTTATAGTAGAACAAAAACCAAGAGAACAAACCCTGCTTAATGAATTCAACACTAAAGAACAAAACGATAAAATAATTATTTTCTCTGATTCAAGAGAACAAGCTTCAAACATTAACAAAGAACTATTCGCACACGAAGATGTTAAACTAATTATTAAACCACTTGATATTGGGGATTACATTTTGAGCAAAGATGTTTGTGTGGAAAGAAAAACTATTGAAGATTTCTTGAACTCAATGATTGATGGAAGATTATTCAACCAATTAAATAACTTAAGACAAAATTACACAAAACCACTAGTGATAATTGAAGGAAACCAAACAGAATTATTCACTCTAAGAAACATTCACAAAAACTCTATTCTAGGAGCACTAACCTCCATCACCCTTGATTTTCAAGTACCAATCCTAAACTCAACTGATTCAAAAGAAACCGCACAAATCCTCTACGTAATTGCAAAGCGCGAACAAAAAACAAACAATAAAGAAGTTAGATTAAGGGTAGGGAGAAAAGGATTAACCCTAAGCGAACAACAAAGATTCATTATAGAAGGCCTTCCCCTAGTAGGCCCCAATTTAGCAAAATCCTTGTTAGAAAAATTTGGTTCAATAAAAAACATTGTTAATGCAAACGAAAAAGAATTGCAAGAAGTTGAAAACCTTGGTAAAAAGAAAGCAAGGTTAATTCAAAAAGTTTTAAGAGAGCAATACGATGAAAACCGCTCCACCCTAAAAGAACTTGAAGAAGATGAAGAATTTGATGACGAAGAAATTCAAAAAGCATTTAATGAAAAAGAAAACAATGAAGAACAAGAAGATGAAGAATAACTTTTAAAAAAAATAAATTCAAGAACCACTACAAAACAAACTTTTTTTTATTAAGAATTAATCAAAATATAATTAGGGATTTTATGGAATTTGTTGTAGTATTAGAAAAAGATTCAGAAGGATGGTTCATTGCATCAGTACCCGCACTACCTATATGTCACACACAAAGCAAAACAAAAAAAGAAGCTCTTGAAAATATAAAAGAAGCAATAGAACTTTTTCTATAAGTAAAAGAACAAAAGAAAATCAAACTAGAAGTATCAATTTTGAACATAAAAAAAGTTCCTACTTATTATTAAAAATTAATAAAACAATTGAAGAGGATTTAAAAATTTCAAAAAAAAGAATTTGAAAAATTGTTATAAAACAAAATTTAAAGCCCAAAACAACATTTAAAAACCTCTCTTTAACTTATTACTTTAATTTGGTGAAAGATTATGGTTCAATGGCATTTAAGAGATGATAGAAAACCAAGCGGAGGCAGAAGAAACACTGTTAGAGCTAGGTCAAAAAAACTTGCTTGGAAAGGGGGAAAATCAGCCCTAACAAAAACCGTTGATTCTATTAAAGAAGATGTAAGAGAAACTACTAAAAAAAGAGGAAAAACACAAAAAGTTAGAGGACTTGAAGTAAAACACGCAAGCATAGCAAAAGACGGAAAAATAGTTAAAGCAGAAATAATTTCCGTATCAACAAATAACGCTAATAGATTATTTGCAAGATCAAATGTTTCCACAAAAGGAGCTATTATTAAAGTAAAAATTGATGGAAACGAAAAATTGGCCAAAGTTACAAACAGACCTGGCCAAGAAGGAATTGTTAACGCAAAATTAATAGAATAAAACCAATTTTTTTGGTTTTATCCTACCTAATTCATTTAAAAAAATATTTTCCTAATAAATAAATCAAAAAAAATAAGGAAAAAAATTCAACAAAATGCATTAAAACACTTAATTTGAAGCATTTTAAAGCACCCTTTAAAAACAAAACTTTTTTTGGAAAAGTTTATAAATGTGCTTCATAGGCATTTATATAATTAGTGCTGGTTTCTCTAAGATTTTTTTAAAAGAATTAATGAGTTTCATGGCAAAAATTGTTTAAGGGTGATGTAATTGGCTACAAAATGCCCCGAATGTGGAAGCGAAAAAATAAGAATTGATCAAAGTAAAGGAGAAGCAGTTTGTATGAACTGCGGATTAATTGTATCAGAAGATGAAATGATTGATACAGGAAAAGAATGGAGATCGTTTGATGATGCTGAAGATTCTTCAAGAGGCGGCTCACCAATGAAATATGTAAAACTAAACAAGGGTTTAGTAACAATGATTGATAGAAGAGGAACTGATTTGAGAGGAAATAAACTCTCCAGCAAAGGAAGAGCACAAATGTATAGATTAATTAAGTGGCACAAAAGAGCTAGTGTTTCAAGTTCAATGCAAAGAAACTTATCAATTGCACTAACTGAAATGAGAAGAGTAGCATCCTACTTAAACATTCCAGACACTTTAGTTGAAGCAGCTGCATTACTATACAGAAAAACTGTTAAAAAAGGATTAATTAGAGGAAGATTAATCGAAGCAGTTGTAGCAGCAGTTCTTTACACTGTATGCAGAACATACCACGTGCCTAGAACTCTAAATGAAATGGCCGAAGCAAGTGGATTAACTAAAAAAGAAATTGGAAGAACTTACAGATTTTTAGTAAGAGAACTAAACTTAGGTGTTCCACTGACTAACCCAATCCACTACATCCCAAGATTTGCTTCAGAACTAAACTTGAGTGGAGAAGTTCAAGAAGAAGGGAGAAGAATACTGGAAGAAGCAATTAAGAAAGGACTAATTTCAGGAAGAGGGCCAACAGGAGTAGCAGCTGCAGCGGTTTATATTGCAGGACTCTTGAAGGGAGAAAGAAGAACACAAAAAGAAGTTGCGAATGTTGCAGGAGTAACAGAAGTAACTATTAGAAACAGATACAGAGAACTCAAGAAGAGACTCTCAATTGATGTAGCAGCATAAATAAATAATTAAGGATGTAAGGGATTTCCCTTACACCAAATCTTTTTTTGAAACAAATTTTTATTTGAGTACAATCACTAAACCAACCAAAAGCAAACCAATTTAAACCATTAAAAAAATAATTTATAATGGGCCTAAAACTTTTTGATAATGCAAAAAATATTTTTGACGATATTGTAAGCGAATTATTGAATTACTCAAAAAGACAAAAAGCTACTCTTGTAATACCTGCTTATAATGAAGAAAAAACAATCAAAAATACTATCCGCGCAGCGAAACAATCAAAATATGTTGATGAAATAATTGTGGTGGATGATTGTTCAACTGACAACACTTACAAAATAGCTTCAAAAGAAGGAGTAAAAGTAATTAGACACGAAGTTAATAAAGGAAAAGGAAAAGCAATTAAAACAGGAATAACAAATTCCGCGCATGAAGTTATTTGCTTTATTGACGCTGATATCCCTCAATGGAACGGAATGCTAATAAGCAAAATAATTAAACCAGTTGCATTAAACGAAGTTGATTTTGTAAAAACAACTTTCAACAGAGCCATGGGACGAGTAACTATCCTAACAGCAAAACCATTACTAAAATTATTATTCCCTTCAATTAATAACTTACAACAACCACTAAGTGGACAATTTTGCACTAAAAAAAGTTTTCTTAAAAAAATAAAAATTGAAAATAGATATGGAATAGATATTGGTATTTTGATTGACGCAGAACAAGAAAAACTAAAAATAAAAGAAGTTCATTTAGGAACAATAACAAACAAAAGCAAATCCCTAGAAAACCTCTCCCCAATGGCCGAAGAAGTTACAAAAACAATTGCAAAAAAAGCAGGGTTAATTCCTTCAAAAAACCATTTAATAATCCTCTGCTTAGAAGAAAGTGCAAAAACTCCTCAAAAATATTTAAAAGAAACTTTAATTAATTTAACAACCAAAAACCACGAAGTTTTAATTCTAAGTTCAACACCAACTGATGAAATGATTAATTTATTTGACTCCACACCCGCAAGAATAATGTTCTTACAAGAAAAAAATAAATCAAATCAATTTGAAAAAATATTTTACTCAATGTGCAAAATTTACAAAACAAAACCAAAAAATGTGCTATTACTAACAGAAGGAACTTATTGCAAAAAAGTGCTAAAAGAAATAAACAAGCCACTAATAACAAAAAATACTCCAAAAAGTTTAATCCTAAAAAAATCTATCCAAATAAACTCTTGGCCAGAATTGTTAGTTCTGGCGAAATAAAAAAAAGGAATTTTTAAAATGAATAACAAAGGAATTGATAAAAAAATGGATAATGTGTTGATAATAAATTATCACCCCCTAACCCAAATTGGTGGAGTTCAATCAATTCTGAACACAATAATAAAAAAAAATAAGAATTATTCTATACTAACAGGCACCCAAAATAAAAAAAATGAATTGAAAAACAGAATTTATTCTACTAATTTGCTTTATCAAAAAAAACCTTCAAAAGAATTAGATTATTTTTTGAACAAAATTTTTGTCGAACAAGCTCCAAGAATAATTTATACTCATAATTTATCATATATGTTTAACGCAAAAATTGCAGAGCATATTTTCAACTATTTCAAAAATAGAGGATGTTTAATGGTTGAACACGCTCACCACGCATTAATAAGAAGAAAAAGCAGAGTAAAAAAAATACTTTCTTTAAATTGGGATGGATTAATTGTGGTAAGCAAATACTCTGCAAAAAAATTATTTCCCCTAACAAACAAAAAAACCAAAAAAATAATTATTCATAATGGAATTAATGTAAAAGATTTTGAAAAAACTGATTACTCAATTAGAAAAAAACTTGGATTAATGCAAAAAACTGTTTTATTATTCCCTTCAAGAACAATACGCTTATCCACTGGAAAAATAGGGGAACAAAAACAATTCAAAATAGTTCTTAAAGCACTAAAAAAAATTAAGGAAAAAAACAAAATTGCTTTACTAATACCCTATTTAGAAAATAAAAATAATGAAAAAATTTTTGAATTTAAAAAATATTTAAGAAAAATGGGTTTGGAAGAAATTGTTTATGAATTTCCCACAAAGCTAAATCAAAACGAAATGCATAAATTTTATTCCACAGGAGATATTGTTTTATTCCCCTCAATTAATGAGAGTTTTGGAATGATTATTCCTGAAGCTTGGGCGAGTGGTAAACCAATAATAGGAGCATCTTCAGGAGCAATCCCCCAACTAATACAAAATAACCAAAATGGGTTATTATTCAAACCAAAAAATAGCACAGAACTAAGCAAACAAATTATTGAATTAACCACAAATAAACAAAAATATGAACAACTTTCAAAAAAAGGAAAAATAGAGGTAAAGAATTTTACTGATGAATTAATGATTAAAAAAATAACTGATTTTATTAAAACACTAAAAAGAAAAAAAGTAATTTATTTAGTGAGACATGGAGAAACAACATATAACGCAAACCATCTTTACACTGGCCAAGCAAATCCACCCCTAACTAAAAAAGGTGAAATGCAATCAAGTAAAGCAAAAAAATTTTTTAATAAAATGAATATAACAAACCCGCTAATTTATTGCTCTCCTCTTAAGCGAGCAAAAAATACTGCAAAAATAATAGGGTTAAAAAAAATTGTTTATAAGAATGAATTAAAAGAAATTGATGTGGGTGAATTTGAATCAAAAACCAGAAAAGAAATACTAACTAAATTTAATGTTAATTTTGAGAGGATTACAAAATACCCTAATGGAGAATCTCTAACAGATGTGAAAAATAGGTTGAGTAATTTAATTGAAAAAATAAAGAGGGAGAAAGATAATGATATAATAATAGTTGCTCATGAGGTTGTGAATAAAACTATTGCGTCAAGTTTAATTGAAAAAAATTATTTTTCTTTACCCAGACAAAAAAACAATGATATTATAATAATTTCAAACAAAAAAATATCCTGCATTAATTTGTAAAAAACTCCTCAAAGAAAGTATTAAATACACTAAAATCATTTTTAATATGTGCAACTCAAGTAAATTATGCTTATTTATAATATGTACTAATTTAAATAAAATAATTATTTGGTGAGTGAAATGAGTTTGGAAGAAATTTTAGTAGTATTTTCAAATAGTTTAATTACAAAGACACTTGAATTAATCCCAGTGGTTACAATTATAATACTCCTAATCATTACAGGATATATTTTGGGTTGGATTGCAAAAATGCTTGTAAGTAACATCCTAAAATATACGGGTTTTAATGAATGGTTTAGTCAACAACGCTTATTAGAAGCACTAGGGGACAGGAATGTTTCAGATTTAGCAGGTTCAATAACAAAGTGGTATATTTTCTTTATTTTTTTGAAACAATCAGTAGAATTGATTAATTTAGTTACGATAAATGAGGTTTTGGGGTTTTGGATTAATTTAGTACTAATAATAATTGCAGCATTAGTAGTTGTTATAATTGGATTAATTTTTGGAAGATTGATAAGAAATTTGTTCCAAACAACAAAAATGCCTCTAAAAGATTGGGTTGGAATAATAATAGAAGTAATAATTTCATACATTGCAATTGTTATGGGAATTAGAATGATTGGACTCCCAACTCAACTCCTTGAAGGAACTTTCTTAATTGCTTTTGGAGGAATAACTCTTGCAATAAGTTTGGTTATTGGAATAGGATTTGGATTAGCAGTAAAAGATGAAGCGAAAGAAGTGATGAAAAAATTAAAAAAACAAAAAAATAATTCTAAAAAAAAGAATTAAATCACTGCCTTCTAAATACTCTTATTTATAATCTTTTTCCACCCCTTAAGATATTATGAGAACGGAGTTAATTAGCCACATCAATTCTGCAAAAAGAAATTGTACTCTTTGTCACGCTTACAGAAACCTAAAATCAACTACTGAACAAGAAAAAATTACTAAGAGCTCAACTAGAAAAGCATACAATTTACTAAACACTATTTTTGAAGAACTAAAGAGTAAAGATGCTGATATTAAACAAATTGAAAATGCTAAAAAAGCAAAATCGCTTTGTCTTGATGCGCTGGATGCTTGCACTAATTGTGATAAACAACGCCCTTATGTAAAAGAATTTTTTATTAACATAAAGTAATAATTTATAGTAAAATATACTATATGCTCCCAATATCCATTAAATTATTTTGTTGTTGAATTGTTTCGTCAAATCCTTTTGTTAAACTATTATTCATTGAACTATTATTGAACTACTTTGTTAAATTATTTTGTTGAATCATTTTGTTAAATTATTTCATTAACCAATATTTTATTGAATAACTATTATTTTATTGAATTATTATATTTCATTGAGTTATATTCCATTAAACTATTTTGAACTAATTTGTTAAATAATTTTTTTGTATTCAATTAGTAATTAGATTAATAAACTCAATTAAACTAATTTTTAAATAGTGTCTTTATGTTAATCGCCGGAATTGACGAAGCTGGAAGAGGCCCTTGCTTTGGGCCAATGACTATTGCAATTAGTGTAATGGATAAAGAAAATGAAAAACAATTAAAAGTTGCAGGAGTGAAGGACTCAAAACTTCTTTTGCCTGCAAAAAGAGAAGCACTAATAAAAGAAGTTACTGCTCATTCAATTGAACACCAAATACTTGTGCTTGAACCAATTGAAATAAATGATTTAATGACACAGTATTCGCTTAATGAAATTGAGGCAATGAAAGTTGCAGAACTAATAAACAATATAAAAAGCAAAATAGATGTTGTGTATGTTGATTCTCCTGATGCGGTCAAGGGGGCATTTGAGAAGAGAATAAGAAAATATTTGAATAAAAAAAATCAAAACCTAAAAATTGTTGCAGAAAATAAAGCTGATGCTATTTACACGGTTGTAGGAGCAGCTAGTATTTTAGCAAAAGTTAAGAGGGATGCACTCATTGAAGAACTTTGTGAAAAATATGGGGATTTTGGTTCTGGATACCCGAGTGACCCAAAAACACAAAAATTTTTAGAGGATTATGTTAAGGAAAAAAGAAAACTCCCTCCTTTTTCAAGAATATTTTGGAAAACTTGTACTAATGCACTAAATAAAGTGGATCAAAAAAGATTGGATAATTATGCTTAAATAAATTTAGTGTAATTCTATCTGATTCTCTTCTTTTCTTTCTTTTTCTTCCATCACTGCATTAACACTATCATTGAGTTCTGATTTGGTTTCTTTTTGGGTAGGCACAACTGGAGTAGTGGGTTGAGTCGAAGTACTAACTTTTGCTTCTGCTTTCTTCTTTGCTTTTCCAAAATCTTTCCCAAAGTACTCAATGAACTTGGAAGTAGTTGTAAGGATAAAAGTTCTTCCTTTAGCTTCTTTTTTAATGAATCCCTCATCAACTAAAAGCTTCAAGTGATCATAAGCCTTGTTGTTTCTGTATTTTATTACAACAGATTGGGAGATTGGTTGTTTGTAAGCAATAAAAGCCAGTGTTTTCATTACTCCTCTGCTAAACATAGAGTTTTGAGCAAAGTGAGAAACATGATCCTCATATTCTTCCTTAACCCTCATTTGATACCCTACAGGAAGTTCTACAATTTCAAGTGCACTCTTCCTAGTAGAATAAAAATTAATTAAATCACTCATCATTGCTTTAGTTTCAAGCCTTGATTGATTATTTGCAACTGAATTTAATTCATCAAGAGTAAGGGGTTTGGGACTCATAAACAAAGCTGCTTCTAAAATCTTTTCCTTTTCAATTCTACTCATAAATAACACTCTGACAATTAAACACTAATAAATTAGAAAGAGAATTCAAGTATTTAAAGATAACACCAAAAAGAAAAATAAAGGATTAAAGGAATAGATTTGAAATAGGATATAAAATATTTAATTGGTTAATGCACAATTTTTATTTATTCAATAATTAACGCTGGTTTTCCCGGGAACGCATTCTTAGCTTTAGCTTCTTTTGAATCCTCAGCCCTAATAATTTCAATTACCCCAAACTCTTTTGCAAGCATTGGTTTAACTTCATTTAATGCATCTACTTCATCAAATTCTTTCAAATCCCTAAAATCCTCCAAACGATTAATCGCAGGTTTGATGAATGGTTGAATCTCACCACCATGTTTTTTGAATTCATCAATACTCATTAATGCTTTCATAGTAGCACTAAAATCAGGTTTGTCTTTACAAACCTCTTTAACAATTACAAGCGCATCCCACTTCCACTTTGGTGCAACAAACAAACTAACCTTCTTTATTTTATCAATCTTAGCAAGTTCCTTAACTTTCAAAATATCATTTCTAAGAGAAGCAACAATCTCTTCCATCTTCTCCAAGTGATTATCAATCTTTGATTCATCACACTTAGGCCAAGAGGAAATTGAGATAAATTCATTCTTAACTCGCGCGTGGTACAATTCTTCAGTAATGTGTGGGCAAATTGGGTGGAATAATTTTAATATTGAAGAAAAATCTTCTTTAGAAATTTCTCCCTCAAGTGCAATAAAATCAAACAATTCTCTTAACTTGATTATTCCAACATTATACTTAAAATTTTCAATACACTCACTATATTCTTTAATTACTCTATTCACTTTACTTTCAAGCAATTTACTAGAAGAACCTAATTTAATTTCACTCAAAACAGAATAAACTCTTTGAACAAACTTAAAAGCTGACTCCATTCCCCTATCAGACCAAACACTATCAGAGTTAGGAGCAGCTAACGACATTAAATTAAATCTCAATGAATCCGCAGAATAATTCTTTATTATTGTAAGAGGATTTACTACATTCCCCAAAGATTTAGACATTTTATTTCCATCCGCTCCATGAAGCATCCCTTGGTTAAATAGTTTAGTGAAGGGTTCATCAAAATCCAAATAACCCATATCTCTTAATGCTTTAGTAAAAAACCTTGCATAAATCAAGTGCATACAAGCGTGCTCTGCCCCACCAATGTATTGATTTACGGGAAGCCAATTTTTTATAATTTCTTTATCAAAAGGAGCTTCTTTATTTTTGTTATCAGGATACCTCAAGTAATACCAACTTGAATCAAAAAAAGTGTCCATTGTATCAGTTTCTCTTCTCGCACTCCCCCCACACTTTGGACACTTACAATTAACAAAATCAGAATTTGTTGCAAGAGGATTACCCTCCCCAAAC
>MWBC01000026.1 GCA_002068885.1 archaeon ADurb.Bin336 | reverse complement strand
CTTTTTTCCCATACTTCTGAATAACTTCTTTTATCAATAGCAGGGGACCCAGTTAATCTCTCCATTTCTCCTTCTAGTTGTTCTTGCAATTCTTCTTTTGTTATTTTTTTATTGTAAGTCAAAATAGCAGAACCCATATTATTAGTACTCTCTTCAAACCATGTTTCTTTTGGTTCTAATTGTTTTAGTTTGGTAAATATTTTTTCATAAATTTGTGAATTTTTGTATTCCTCTTCAAGTTCATCAATTTCCATTGCTTGTATTATTAATTTCACTCTTGCAACAGGAAGCAAATTTAGTGAAGCGAATCTTTCTGTTTCTTCAAAATCTTTTTGTTGTTTATAAAAAAGGGTTTCTTTTATTGAACTATTTTCATTAAAATTAGCTAAATTGTTTTCTAGTTCAACATATTTTTGCAAAGTGAGTGCAATTCCTTCATTTATTTTGAAGTAATTTATTTTCTTTGCCTTAGATTCTAAGTGTTTAAAAAAGTAGTACTCATTTCCTTCTTTTTCAAAATAACTTGACTCACTCTCAATTAATTTTGTTATTAATTTAATTGCAGATACCTTTTCTCCCACATCTTGAGAATATTCAATTGTTTCTGTGTCCAACAATAATTCAGTGTCTTTTAACCCACTCCCATAATACCTTACATTTCCAACAACCAACACGTATAAATTTGTCATCCATTTTGAATGATAACCAATTTTTTTTAACCAACCCAAATTAGTTTTTTGTTCTCCAGAAACACTCCTTAAATCATATCCAAGTGATTCATAAGCTTGGTTTTCTAAACTCCCATAAAAAGTGGACACTATTTGAGTATTTTCTTCTAATTCAGCGTAAAATTTTCTTAACAATAATTGTTCCAATTGTGCTTTTCTTATTGATTCTAACTCACTAAGCATTTTTTGTTTTTCTTCCGAATTTAAATCAGGATTATTTGCAATGTGTTTCTCATAATTAATCATTTTTTGTAAAAAATTGAGTTGCGAACCATAAGAATCATCTTCTTCCAATGCTTTTCTTGCCTCAACATATTCCTTTCGTTTTTCAAAATATTCTGAAAAATATTTTTCTAAAGAAACATCAATTTCACCTAAAATTCTTTTTGAATCATTATGCATCAAAAAGAGTTCATTATAAATGTTTTCAGTTTTTTCTGAATCTATGCTAATTAATTCATTTAAATCTTCATTCACTTCATTTAATTTAGATATAAGAAATGCGGCGTTTTGTTCTTTATAATTAAGTCCAAGTTGACGCAACCTAGTTGTTGAATAATTTTGAAAACTCTCATATGAAAATAAGCATTCCTCAAAAGGAAACCAATCCTTACCTTCTTTTGTTTCACCCGAATTCAATCTAGTATTTTCACAAAGCGCTAATTGATTTTTGGATATTAATTCTTGTTTTGCTCTTTGGGATAATTCTTGCCTCAACAATAACAAACTATCTCTTTGACTCAATAAATTAATTTCAAGATCTTTTAACAACAACCAATCCTCATGAGCTCTAGAGATAATACTAAGAGGATTAACTACATTTTCACCATCAAGAGTTTGTTTACCTATCTCCCCCCAAATATTATTCATTTCGGTTTTATTTAATTCTTGTTCAGCAATACACTCATTATACAAATAATTGCTTTTTATTGGATTTATTTTGTTCATTATTTCTTGATCTTTTTGTTGACTTTTGTATTGCTCATCAATATAAAAAGAATATTCTTGATTTTGAATATTTTGTAATTGGTAATGCTGATTACAATCAACATATTTTGGAGCAGTTAGTATATCATTTATTGCACTTGCAAGTGTTACTTCTCCTGGAATTATTAATCCAGCAATATTATTTTCAAATTCTTTTTCTCTCCCTGCTTCATACAATCCTGTTTGAATTCCTTCTTCGCTTATTAATAGTTTTGTTAATTCGCTCTGCATTTCTGTTAAACTATTCTTAATCAAATCTTTTTTATCACTTAATAACCCTGAATAACACTCTAACAAAAATTGTGTTTTTTCTTGTTCTGATAAATTAATTTGATTTTGAAAAACTTCTAATCTTTTTTTACAAAAAGAATTCTTTAAATTAATAGTTACTTCTTTGTTATAAAACATTCCTGACAAAGTTAATTTCAATTGAGTATCTTCTTCTTCAACTAAATTCAAAACAACTTCACTAGGAAGATTCACACCCACCATCACTCTGTAAATACCCTCCTCTTGTTTTACTGCACTAACCTCAAAATATTCTGAAAACTTCCCTTCTATAGAAGCAGTTATGTTTGTATCAGCTTTCACCTTAAAACTCTTCATCACAACGCTACTTTCTTTTGAAATTAAAAAATTAATATCACTTGGAACATCATAATTTTCTTCTGGTTTAAATTCAATTAATATTGTGTATTCTCCATTTGTTTGTGGAACAAATGAAGTACTCCCTTGTCTTTTTTGTAAAATGTTTTGAATTTGTGAAGATAATTTCCCAAAATAATCTGAAGTATTATTCTGAATTTGGTTTGTTTGAGGATTTATAGATGAAGTTTGTTTTCTTTCATCAATCATTCCTTGAATTAGTGTTAAATATTTTTGGGAACTACTTTGCTCTGAATCACTTTGTTGCGAATTATTTTGCTGTGAATCACTTTCTGAAAAAAATATTTGATTCTCTTTAATTTTTTTTTTAAATTCCGCAGATTTTTGTGAAAACTCTTCCATCATTTTTTTTGATTCTTCTATTGTAAAATAATTCTTATCTAATTTAGTAAATCCTTTTACTATTTCATCAAGTTGAGTTTTTTCTGCACTACTAAATTTAGAATATTCTTTATAAGGAATCAATAGTAAAACACTTGTTTGTGTTTTGTCCCCTATTTGTGTTTTTATAGTTATTTTTTTATTCCCTGGACTTAAATTAGTTGGTTTTATTTTTAATATAGGGTCAGTTTGAATTACTTCTATATCAAAATCGCCACTCACTTTTAATTGAGATGCATCAGAAACAATTCCTTTTGGAATTATTAAAAAACCAACAACAGGATTTTCTAATTGAATAGAATATTCTTCAACCCTTTCACTACCTTTCAAAAAAACTGTTTTCCCAACACTAAAATTAGAATAATTAATAGTTTGTGAAAAACTATCTCCACTCTGGGTAAAAAATAAAAAAAATAAGATAACAACTAGCAGAATCACTCCTGCAACTAACCCTAATTTTTTATAATCCATACAAAAATGATGAAGAGATAATTATTAATACTTAATTTTGAAATAGATTTAAATAAATTATTTCAATTTTTTGAATAAATCATTCCTAGTTCAATTTTTTAAATAAATTGTTTCAATTTTTTTATTAAATCGTTTTGATTTTTTAAATAAATTATTTCAATTTTTTAAATAAACCATTTAAATTTTTTTTATTAAATTTTTAATTCATAAAATTCCAATTAACTATTTAACTTATTAACCCCTTATGAAAAATTCAATGATTTATTTTTTTAGGATTTTGTTTATTATTTCTGTTGTCGAAAATCCTTTTTTCTTTTTATCAGGAAATTGAATTAATTTCCAATAAGGACTAGTATACTCACGAGTTTTTTGTTCATCAGTTGAAGCAACTGCTAAAATAGTTGGTTTTAAATAATTCAAAAATTTTATGTAATCAGACCTTGACATTGAATTATCCTTAGCAACATAATCCACTCCCTTTAATCCATCCATCACAAGCATTCTTTGTTCTTGATTATTAATTGGCCTATCTTTTCCTTTCTTTTTTGCAGTGAATTCGTCAGATTGGATGAGGATAATTACAACATCTGCTTTTTTCTTAAATTGTTGTATTGCATACACGTGCCCTGGGTGAATTAGATCAAACACCCCTTTTTTTACCAAAACACTTTTCCCCTCTTTTTTAGAATCTTCAATAATTTTTTTTAATTTAGATTTGCTTCTAACAATCACTTTCAAACACCTTTAAAAAAACAAAAATAATTTTTTAGAATATCATTGTTAGGTAAGGAATTGAATTTAGTGCTAATGATAATAATAACAACCAAATAAATATTCTTCCAATAAATTTTTCAGATTCTTTTTTGTTTTTAAACTTCATGAACTTCACATATGGTTCAAGCATTATTTTGGCCATTTTCCCTCCATCAAATGGTTCTGATGGTAAATAATTAAATGTTCCTGCTGCGAAAGAAATTATTAACAACAAAATCAAAATCGTGTTAATGTTGCTAATAATAAATCCACTTATTTGCAAGTGAATAGGAATATCAATTCCTGTGGGAATTAAAGCAAATGCTACTCCAATTTTTTTGAGATTCATATCCTCAAAAACCACTGGTGTTAGGGTAACACTAATATCCCTAAACTCGCCAGAATTAATTTCTTTTCTACTAACTAAAAAATTAACATCAGGGTTAGCACTCAAAACTCCTTTTTGAATTATTTGAGTTGAATTAACATCAACTCCATTAACTTGTTTAATTATGTCTCCTTCAAACAATTTTCCTTTAGCAGGAGAATTATAATCCACTCCACAAAGAGAAACACTATCATTTATTTCTTGAACCATTACTCCTGAATAAGCTTGGTTTTGAGCATTAACCACTTCTTGTGCAAGTGGAGAAACAACAAAACTAAATGCTATTAACAAAATTATTGAAATTGGAATTAAAAGTAAGTTACTTGCAGAACCAGCACTCAAAACCAACAAAGCTTGTTTGTCCTCAAGTTTATCAAAAGTAGCATCTTCTTGTTCCACAAAAGCACCAATTGGAACTAACCCCGCTAGGATTAACCCAACTGAATTGATTTTTTCTTTGTAATAAGACATTAACACTCCATGACTCAATTCATGAATCACTAAAATAATGAACAAAGAAATCCACCCAACTAGTGGAATTACTATCCCAAACCCCGGGATTGGTACTCCTGGAAGAACTGGTGCAACAGCAGGACACATTTGCTTTTCAACAAATAATCCTCCTAAAGAAATTAACCCATACCCAAGTAACATTACAATGGACATTCCTCCAAAACCGAGGAAAACAAACCCAATCAAACAAGGAATAAAAAGTGGTGCGAGAGCAGGAACTGCAAACAATATTGAACAAGTAAAATAAAAAAATAATCCAAGAGCAATTGCTGAAACAATTAACACAACTATTCTCTTAACTCCCCCCATTTTTCTAGCAAACCAATAATCAACTGCAACTAAACCAAACCCAAGAATAGAACCAATCAAACTAATTACTTCAAGTGCTTTTGCAAATTTGGTTGCAATGAAGTGAATAAAATCAATGAACTTTTTTGTTTTAATCATAGTAAATAAATAAGGAACTAGGAAGGGTTGAGCAAAGTTATATTTTAACAAAAAAGCATTAGTGGATTGAAAAAACCCAAACAAAACCAATAACCACCCAATAAAATCAATTGATTTTAAAACAAAAACCAAAATATACCCAATAATAAAACAAGCAATCCCCGCCCAAATTTTGTTATTCAACTCTTCTTCCGAAGGCCTAATGAAAGGTGCTTTAACAATTTTCTTTTTTTTTCTAGAAGAACGTTTCTTGGTTGGAGGTTTAGGCATACAATAAAAGAAAAACCAAATAAATATAAAGAAAACTTTTTGGTGAAAAATTGCCTAGAAAAAATTTTATTTTTAAAAAAAGTGGTGGCCATTATTTTATTTGAAAAAATTAATAATTTAAAAAAATTAATAATTTTAAAATTTTTTAAAAGAAAATTAATAATTTTAAAAAATTAATAAAAAAAAGATAATCCTTTTCTAAAAAAAAATTAAAAAATTAATAATTTTAAAATTTTCTAAAAAAATTAATAATTTTAAAAATTTGACAAATTTAAAAAAAGGGATGTGGTACAGAAGAGTATTTCTACTCCCCTGCAGCCATTAAATTCTATTTTATTTACCTAATAAAGTCCAAATCTAAATCACTATTTCTGTATGATCTAGATCCACTTGATTTGTTGTCTTTTCCAGAGTATTTTCCTGGAGAAGCTTTAATGTATGGACTACTTACTCCTGTGAAGATACAAATTACTTCTAATTTGTTTTCGAAAGTTGGGTCAACTCTAGCACCCCAAATTACTACTGCTTTTGAGTCAACTCTTTCAGTTAACATTTCACCAACAGCATTAGCTTCACCCAAAGTTAAGTCAGGTCCTCCAGTAATGTGGATTAAGCACCCTGTAGCTCCTGAGATATCAATATCAAGTAAAGCGTTCTTCAAAGTGTCTTCAACAACTTCGTTAACCTTATCAACTGATTTTGATTCACCAACAGCAATAACACTCAAACCCTTATTTGACATTATTGATCTAACATCCGCATAATCCAAGTTAATTAATGAAGGTTGTGTTATTGTTTCTGTAATTCCTCTTACAGTTCTTGCTATTACTTCATCAGCAACTTTGAAAGCGTCTTGGATTGGTAAATTAGGAACTAATTCAACTAACCTGTTGTTATCAATTACAACAACTGTGTCAGATACTTTTTGTAAAGCATCTATTCCATCTTCAGCTTTAATCAATCTAGCTTTTTCTAAAGCGAACGGATAAGTAACCATTGAAATTACAATAGCTCCTTGTTCCTTAGCTATTCCAGCAACTATTGGTGCAGAACCAGTTCCTGTTCCTCCACCCATTCCAGCTGACAAGAACAACATATCTACTCCAGCCATTACTTCTTCAAGAGCATTTCTTGAAACTTCAGCAGCTTTAGCACCAACTTCAGGGTACCCTCCTGCCCCAAGCCCTCTAGTTACACTCTTACCAATTAGCACTTTAGTTATTTCATCATTAACTATTGCTAAGTGTTGTTTATCAGTGTTAATAGCAACTAATTGTGCTCCAGAGATACCCATTGCAGCGAGTCTATTAACCGCGTTACAACCAGCTCCCCCACACCCAACAACCATTAGTTTTGGTGTCCCAAATTCTTCTAACTTATCATCAACTGCAACAGTTGAAGATCTACCCATTGATGCTTCAATTAAAGACTTCATCTAAATCACCCTGCCCACCGGCATAAAAATTTTAATTGATTATATTGTAGCATACCTTATTTATAAACCTTACCTTTTATGTATATTATTTTAACACTTAATAGGTTAAAATAAGCTTAAATCACGCTTTTTTTAACCCATTCGTTAATCGTGGAAACCCACAAAGTACAGCAGAATGGCTAAAAAAGCCATTTAAAGCCATAACTCCAATATAAACACAAAAAATTAATATTAAAAAGTGTTATAAAACCTTATTTTAAAAAAATAAGTTTTAAAAAATAATTAAAATGAAAAATACCCTATATTTCGAATATTCTTAAAAATTTTTGTTATGTTGAAGATGTTTTAATGGTTTTTTATTAAAAAAAGCTAAAATCACTTAAATCAACCATTTGAACAATTATAACCATAATTATACATACTATTTTTTTAAATTTTTGATTTGGTTTTCAAATAACCACTAATTAATAAAAAACATTTCTCAAAAAATTCCTTGAATTATAAAAAAAACAACACAAAAATAGAAAAATACATAACAAAAAAGGATAAAAAATCCTCTTTTGTTTTATCCCTGCCCCTAAACACTTTTTTAGTACTCTTCACATTTCACTTGGTAGTACCAATAATCATGTTTGCACGCTGGGCAAAGTTTTGGTGGTTCTGTTCCATTGTGTTCATAACCACACTCTCTGCAAACCCACTTCACTGGCTCTGCTTTTTTCCAAAGAGTTCCTTTATTTATCCCATCCAAGAACTTTTGATACCTTTCTTCATGGTGCTTTTCTGCAATAGCAATTGCTCTCAATCTCCCCGCAATTTCCACAAACCCTTCTTCTAAAGCAACTTTAGCAAATTCCGGGTACATTTCACTATGTTCGTATTTTTCCCCTGCAATTGCAGCAGCCAAATTAACTTTAGTATCTCCATAAGCCGTTTCTACTTGAGCCTCAACCATTACTGGATCCATTGGCCCTAATCCTTCTTTCGCTCTTAAATCATTAATCATTAATAATAGTTGTTTTGCGTGTTCTTTTTCTTGATCAGCTGTTTGGGTAAAAATTTCTTCTAATTGAGGGTAATTCTCTTTTTTAGCAACTTTAGCATAAAAAAGATACCTATTCCTTGCTTGACTCTCCCCAATGAAAGCTTTTCCTAAATTTTTTAGTGTTTCACTCATCAAAATACACCTCGTTTTTCAAAAAACTATTTAATTAACACTTCAAAACAATTAAAAATAAGTGTGAGTGAATAATTTTATTTTGAACTAATTTAAACCAAAAAATATTAATTTGGCCAAAAAAACGTACATTAATTAACTTACTCATTACTTAATTAATAATGCGTAAAAAATCAGGCAAAAACAAAAAGAGTGATGACCCCTCGCGTGGCGGTTTGTTTGATAGCCATGATTTAACCCAAGGATCTATTCTTAGAGCACTTTTATTCGCTTCAATCCCAATAATTTTTTCTAACACACTACAAGTTTCTTTTCAATTAGTTGATAGGTTTTGGGTGGGGCAACTAGGAACAAACGCGGTTGCAGCAATCACTATTAGTTTTCCAATAATACTAGTGGTTAATGCCTTAATAATAGGAGTTTCAATAGCAGGAACAATTTTAGTAGGACAATATAAGGGCCAAAAGAATCAGAAAATGATTGATTATATTGCAACCCAATCAATGTCTATTGTATTAATACTCTCACTTATTTTAGGAATAATTGGTTTTCTTAGTGCAGAAACCCTCTTATCATTCTTTACCAAAGACCCTGAAGTGCTTAAATTAGCAACGGATTATTTGAGAGTAACATTCTTAGGAACTACATTCATATTCATTTATTTTGAATACCAAGCACTACTAAGAGGAGTGGGTAATGTATTAATCCCCTTAGTAGTTATTCTCGGGGCAGCGGTTTTGAATTTCTTTATTGACCCCTTATTCATAATGGGTTATTCACTTAACGGCACTCAACTAATCCCTCCAATGGGTGTAGCGGGCTCTGCTTGGGCAACTATTTTTTGTCAAGGACTAGCAGGACTCGTAGGGTTAGTTGTTTTAATTAGGGGAAAAAATGGAGTTCACTTAAAATTCGAGCAATTAACCCCGCAAATTAAAACAATTAAAAGAATATTTATTTTAGGAACTCCTAGCGCAATTGAATTCTTATCAAGATCACTAAGTGGGTTATTAGTAACATTCCTCGTTGCTTCCTTTGGAACAATAATCACAGCATCTTACGGAACAGGCCAATTCCTCTTCAACTTAGTCCTCTTACCCGCACTTGGGTTAAATGTAGGAACCTCAACAATAGTTAGTCAATGCGTTGGTGCAAAAAAAATTCAAAGATTAAAAGACACTATCAAGGTTAGTGCATTAATTTCTTTCACCCTCCTAACCCTAATAGGTTTATTTTCAACAATATACTCCACCCAACTAGCTCAAATATTTTTACCCAACTCCCCTCAAGCAACCCTAGAAACAATCAACTACATTAACATCATGGCACTATCATTTGGTTTTTTGGGAATCCAAACAATCATAATAGGCGCAATTAGAGGAACAGGAGCAACAAAAACAGCAATGCTACTCTCCCTAACATACCTATTCTCAACAATAATCCTAACTTGGATACTACCCCACTTCATGCAACACAAAGGAATATGGTGGGCCCAAAACATTTCAATAATACTCACTATGATAATGGGATTAGTTGTAATAACAAAATTCAATTGGGAAAAAGAAAGAGCGATTTAAAAGAAAAACTTCAAATAAAAAAAGAAACCAAAAAGAAAGTAAAAAAGTAAAAGAAATTGAAAATAAAAAAATTGGAAGTGAAACCAACTTTTTTTACTTTCTTTTAACAATAACTCTTTTCTTTGCACTAACTTTTTTTCTAGGAGTTGTTCTTTTTCTAGTAATTGGTTTGTCCCACTTTTCTAGTGCTTCTCTTAATTCAGAGTGGGTTTTAGCGTATTCTTTAGCAGTTAATCCTTGCATTTCTGCATCTACTGCTTGTCGCATTGC
Source organism: archaeon ADurb.Bin336 (assembly GCA_002068885.1). Lineage (GTDB taxonomy): Archaea > Iainarchaeota > Iainarchaeia > Iainarchaeales > JAAZKV01 > JAAZKV01. Next base: position 456 of record MWBC01000026.1, on the reverse strand, counting down.
TTTTGCTCCTGCAATAGTTCCTCTTGGGTGGCCGTGGATTCCTCCTCCTGCTTGTATTATTATATCTCTCCCCATTCCGTGCATTATTGGTGCAACTTTGCTTGGGTGGAGTCCTCCTGAACAAACCGCAAGCATTGGTCTTAAATCAAACCACTCTTCTTTCAATCTGTGGGTTGCAATATTTTGTTTAACTACTCTTTGTTCAATCGCTTCCCCAACTGATTTAACCTCTTCTGCTCCTTCATACATTTTTCCAACCATTCCACCTATGTGGAGTTGGTCTATTCCAATTAAACGACAAAGTTTAGCTACTACAAGCATACTAACCCCATGGTGAGGGTCTCTAGTGAAAGCTGCGTGCATTGCTCTGTGCCCGTGATAAACTACATTCAAATCCATGTCCCTTAACTCTTGAACTGCACTCCACCCAATGGTTAAAACATCAACCATCACAAA
>MWBC01000025.1 GCA_002068885.1 archaeon ADurb.Bin336 | reverse complement strand
CTCTCCAAAATTCTTTTTGGAATCAGTATGGAAAAAAACCTTGATATTCTGTCAAACATTTTATTTCACTACCTTTGGAACTTTTGAACGAATTAACATTATCATTGTAATTTGAACAATCATTGATAGTAGTACTATTAGTATTACTGCTTCTGGTCCTATTCCGCTTCCTCCAATGGAAGAGGCTATTACTAAGAATGTTATTCCTAGTGAGGGTACTGCTGCGGCTACTATTAAGTAAACCAGTGTCCAGAGGTTTAGTTCTGCAGAGTATGCTTTTATTGCGTCCACTTGTTGTGCTACGAGTGCTTCTACTTGTGAATTTAGTGCGTTTACTATTGATCCTCCACTCCTTAGGGTGGTTATCATTTGCCAAGCAGTTTTTTTTAGTACTTCTGATTTTGTTCTAAATGCAAGTTTTTCTAGTGCTGCTGTTTCACTCATTCCTGAATTAACATCTCTTACAACTGTAGCAAATTCTTTTGATACTTGTCCGTAATTTGATTTTGAAATATTTTTGATTGATTCAAATAAACTTTGTCCTGAACTTAATTGGATTAGCATTGCTCTTAGTGCGAATAATAAATCTTGGTCAATTAATCCTGCTATTTGGTGTGAAGCTATTTTTGGGTATAATAAGTGAAATATTAACATTACTATAAATGAACCCATACTTGTAACAATCATTATTCCTATTGTGGTTGGGCCTATTTCTCTTGTTATTATTGTTCCAAATGCGAGTCCTACAAAAATAAACATTATTGCATAAATGAATGCGGATATTAGGGATGCGAGGCAGTATCTTTCTGGATCTATATTAATTTCTGCTTTTTGCAAATCATATTTTAGTGAGAATATTATTCTTGAAAGAAATCTCCCAATGAATAAGTACCTGTCACTAAATTTTTTAGCAGTTTCTATTGGAAATAGCATCATTATTGGAGTGTTTGTTTGTTTAGCTATTTTTATTCACCTTCCTTTTTTTCTTCACTAGTTTTGGGGTTCATCATTTCTATTACTTCTTCAAAGCTAATATTTTCTTGGGCCATTTTTTTTAGTTTTTCTGGAGTTGCGTAAAATATTTTCATTAAAAATCCTATTGTTTCAAGTTCAGTAATTTCTTGTCTTTGCATCCATTCAAGAATTTTTTGTCTATCAATAATTTCTTTATTTATATCATCTTCTGTTAGTCCTGTGTGCATATTTAGTAGGGTGATTAGTTTGTTTGGTTTGTTTAATTTGTCCCAATCATCTGTTCTTGGAATCCATTTGTAGATGGTGTTTATTTGTAATCCTTGTCCGCTTGAGGTTTGTTCAACTTCAGCGATTTCGTATGTTCTTCTCTTATTAGTTTTTCTATCTCTGTATTGAACTACAATTAAATCAATTAACTCTATTTGCATTAGGGGGATGCTTATTGGGGGTTCTGCTAGTCTTCTTAGTACTTGGTAACCAGAGTTTGCGTGAATAGTTGAGTAAATGCTGTGTCCTGTTTCTATTGCTTCCATTAATACTTCTGCTTCTTTTTTTCTTCTTATTTCTCCCACAATTATTCTATCAGGCCTCATTCTTAAACTTGTAACCATCAAGTCAAGCATTGTTACTTCTCCTAATCCTTCAGGGTTAGCTGATCTTGTAACGAGTGGTACCCAATTCCAATTCAAATAAGTTGGTAAAACTATTTCTCTAACATCTTCAATTGATATTATTCTGTGGTAAGTGGGTACTAGTGCTAGCATTGAGTTTAGGGCACTTGTTTTTCCACTAGCAGTTCCTCCTGCAATTATTATGTTCATTTCGTATTGCATTGCTAACCAAAGGGTTGCGGCCATTTCTGAATTCATGGTGTGTGTTTTTCCAATAAAGTCAACTATTGTCCATGGTTTTCTTGCAAATCTTCTTATTGTCATTGTGTTTCCTTCGGAGGAGATTGGGCTTAGTGTTGCGTTTACTCTGTCTCCGCTTAGCAAGTGTGCATCAAGAATTGGGTTTAGTACAGTGATTTCTCTTCCAACTTTTCTTCCTATTTGTGAGGAGTAGTTGTTTATTTCTTCTTCGCTTCCTGGCATTATGTTTGTTTTTAGCCACCCGTATTTTTTGTGATAAATAGTGATTGGGGTTTTTGCAGAGTTTATTCCTACTTCTTCTAGGTTATCATCTCCCATTAGTAGTTCAATGTCTCCCAGTCCGTACATTTCGTGCAGTAGTACTCCTGAGAGCATTTGTCTTAGATCTTGGGGAGTGTTTGGGAAGTATTTTTGTAAGTTATTGCTTAGTTCTTTGAAGAATCTTCCTTTTAGTTTTTTTGATTTTTTTGGGTCAGTTATTTCATCAAGTTCTATGGGCATAGTTTCTGCAACTTCATCTTTTATGAATGAAAGAAATCTTAGAGTGTATTTTCCAATTGAAGGTACTTCTAGTGAATAAATTGGTCTTGCTTCGTCATGGGATAATATTATTGATATTTTTGCGGGGACATAATCAACTTCTATATTGTAATTTTCAAGGACTTCTCCTTGTGGGATTTGAGTTATTTTTGAAACAACTGGATTTTTTAGAATAACCTCTGGTTTTTTTGTTAAACTAGTGGGGTAGTGTATTTCAACTATTCCATCTTCTTCAAATGGTTTTATTATTTGTTCAATAGTTGGTTCTGGTAGGTTAGTGAATTTAGATAATTCTCCTGTATCAATTTTTTCATATTTTTCAAGTAAAGTAAACACATCCTCAATTGGGGTGTGTAGGTTAGAAAACTTTTTTTCTTCATTTTTTTCTGACATAATTTTTTTGTTTTTTGAAAAAGCAGTTTCTTTTTCAATAAAATTTTCTGCTAGTGGTTTTTCTATTTTTGGTTGTTCCATCCAACTAAAGAAATAATCTTTTTGAGGTTCTGTTTCTTGAGTTTGTTCTTCTTCTATTGTTGTTTCTTTTTCTTCATTAAAATCATTTGTTTGTTTTTCTTGAATCTTTGGTGGTTCTACTATTGTTCTTTCTATTTTTCCAGAATCTTGATTGATTTTTGTTTCAATTATTGTATTGGTAACTTGTGGGTTAGAGTAATTGTTTTGGGTTATTGTTTCTTTAGTAGGATTTTTTTTCAATTCTTCACTATTTTTCATTAATAGTTTTTCAAAAGCACTTTTTGAAGATTCTGTTTCGTTCATTGTTAAATCTGATTGTTTTTGATTGTGGGTTTTGTTATTTAAAGAAGAGTTTTGTACTTGAGTGGATTCATTAGCAGTTGTCAGTTTTTTGTTTTCTTTTGGGAGGTAGTAATCTTTTTCATCTATAATGCCTTTGCGTGCTTTCATTTCGTTGAATCTTTTTTGTTGTTCTTTAAACAAATCAACATCTGCTTTAATTTCTTTTGGGATTGAATAATTTTCTTCTGGAGTGGTTTGTTTTTTTGGAGTGGGTTTTTCTTTTTCTCCCAGAGTAAGTTTTTTTATTTCATTTAAGGGATTATTTTTTTCTTCTTTTTTATTAAACAAAAAACTCACTTTTTCACCTTTGATAAACTTAGAAATATAGTTCTTTCTTGTTTATAAATTTCGCTTTCATTACTAAATAAGGTTTTTTGAAAAAGAGTTTTTTTAACCCGATTTTTTGTTTTTGGCTAAATTTAATAATGAGTTAGTGTATTAGTTTGAGTATGAGTAGTGGGTTTTCAATTAGTGATGAACAACTGAAGGCTTTTGAAGATATTCTTTCAAAAAAAAATGTTTTTTCAACTCACTTAACTATGCAGGAAGCAAAGTATGATGCTTTCAAAGCTCTTTCTGGGTATGAGAAGGTTTTGAGTGATATTAAAACAAAGATTCCTCTTGGTTTTAGTAATCAAGCTGTTATTGAATGTGATTCATCAAATTTAATGGATGTTTTTCTTGCAAGTATTAAATTTTCTATCCAATCAGGTTTTACTCCTGTTTTGGTTTTGTTCATGAATAATTATCTTACAATAAAAAAGAGGTTAGAGGAGGAGGAGATTAATGATAAGTGTATTATAATTGATGCGGTTTCTAGGAGTATTTCTCCGGTTGTGGAAGGAGAGGGGCTTTTTTTTGCAGATTCTTTGAGGAATTTGACTCAAATTCAAATAAAGATTTTGAAAATAATTTCTTCTAATAGTAATGTTGCTTTGGTTTGTGATTCTATTTCAGTGCTTAATTATTATCATGATGATGATGTTGTGTTTAAGTTTGTTTATTCCTTAACAAAATTAGCTAGGAAATATTCTTCCGCTGGGTTTTATATAAACACAGATTCACAATTATCACAAAAATTAGGACAATTTTTTGATGAGCAAGTAATTTTAAAGAAATATTTGTGATAGTTTGGATTATTTTTATAATTGAAAATAATTTGATTTTGTTTTTATTTAATTATTTTTTGTCTTTTTTTGTTAATTTTTTTTATTAACTGTATTTGTAAATATTTTTTTTATTATTGTTTAGCTATTATTTTTTTTATGAGGATTTTTTTTGGTTTAATTACTTTTATATACTTGTTTTTCTCTTAGTTTAGAGTATGTTTTTTGTTTCAAGAAAAATAGTGTATCCATTTTTTTTAATTGTATTTTCGCTAGTTATTTTTGGGATTGTTTTTGTTTCTTTTTTGAATAGTTCTATTGTTGTTAACAATCCTTCAGTTTCTGTTGCGGGGAGTAATATAATTTTGAAAATGCAAATAGAGAATACTTCAAATCATGTTGTAAAGGGTGTTAATGTTTTAGTGAGGAATGGGGTTATTGAAAGGGGTTTTTTCTTGAAGGGGTCTAGTGTGGATTCTGTGCTTAACCCTAGGGAAAAGTTTGATTTTGTTGCTTCAATTCCTATTGAAAATGTTTTGAGTTATTCTGTTGAGGTTAGGGCTTTATTCAATAAAACAGTTTTTTTGGATTTTAAACTTGAGGAAAGTACAATCGATCCTGTTAAAGCAGAGGTTTATTTGCCTAAGAAACTTGTTTATGGGAAAGAATACACTTACCCCGTAAAGTTGTGTAATACTTCGGATAATGATTTGGCTGAGGTTTATTGGATTCCTAGTGCTTCAGTAGGGGATTTTAAAGAGGTTTTTTATGAACAAATTGTTCCTGTCAAAAAAGCTAGTTGCGAAACATTATATTCTACTTTGACTCCTAATAGAGTAGGTAATTTAGGATTATCTTTTTTAATGAAGATTGGTTCTATTGAGAAAAGTGAGTTAGTTATTATTGAAGTTGTTAAAGAGGAGGATGATTTGGATTAGTAATTTTTTAATTTAGGATTTATTTAAATTTATTTTTGTTTAAATTTTAAATTAGTTGAATTTAATTTATTTGATTGGTTGGTTTGTTATGGGTAATAAAGGTTCTATTATTGATATTATTCAAAAGATGGTTCAGGAAGGTCAGCCTCAAGAAAAGATTCTTCAAACTTTGAAAGATCTTGGTGTTAATGAGGAACAATCAAAGAGGTTGTTGTTGATTGCTGAAGCAGATACTTTTACTTTGTTAAAAAAAGAGATTAATTATTTAGTAAAAGATGAGTTGCTTTTACAAAAAAAAGATTTTGAAGAAATGATTCGTAAGGATATTAAGTTTATTGAAGCTGAAGAAAAGAAGAATGTTGCTGAAATTGCTAAATCTCAATTAAAAGAAGTTGAAGAAGATATTGTTGCTTCCACTAAGGACTTTGAGGGAAGGGTGAATAAAGTTATTGGGGATTCTCAAAGATCAGTTTCTTTAGTTAAAGTTGCTCTTGATTCATTAAATTCTAGGCTTGCTCAAATGGAGCTTGATGTTGAACAAATTAAGGTTCATAAATTTAGAAAAAAATCTATGTTTTTTTCTTACACTATGCTCGCACTAGGGGGCATAATTTTGTTAATTTCAATAGGTTTGTTCTTTTTTAATTTCAATTCCCTTGATATTGCTCAAATAGTAACTATTTGTGTTTTGATTCTTGCGAGTATTGTGTTAATGTTTGCTTCAATAATAGGATAATTTGAAGTGTTTTTCAATTTTAAATTTCACATTATTTTAGCTATTTTTTAGTTTATAAATAAATTAGAATTATATTATATTAGCCCTTGTTTTTTTTATTTTTTTTAAAAAAATTTATTTTTTTATATTAAAGGATTGCTTTTTAATTGTTTTTAAAGGAATCTTATTTATTAATTGGATTTTAAAACAAATAACAAAATAAGCAAGATTTGTGTTTTTTTATTATTTTTTTGAGTTTTTTTTAGGGAGGGGTTGTGAATGGATTCAAAAATAGAGCAAAACAATAAATTGATGGAAGAGTCGGATTCAACTGAAATGGTTGAGGAGAGTAAACTTCCTTTTCCAAGAGCTACTATTACTAATCTTATAAGGGATAATATTTCTAGCGGTAAACAAATTAAGGGTTCTGTTAAAGATGAAATGAATTTGTGGGTTGATGGACTAATCAAAAAAATAGTGGGTAAAATGAATTCCCAACCCTATACTTTTGTGAATTACCAAATGCTTTGTGATTCAGTTGCGCCTTATGAAGATTTGCAAGAAATTAATAAACAAAGAGAGGAGTTGCTTAAAAAAATTGAATCAATTAGGGAAGAGTGTGATTCAGTAGTTAATTCAATTAACGCTGATTCTAAAGCAAAAGCCCTATCCCTAAAACTTGAAGGAGATAAATTACCTCTTCCAAAAGCAACTATCACTAACAAAATAAGAACCTATTTGGGTAATGATAAAACAATTAAGGGGCCTGTTAAGAGGGGGCTTAATGTTTGGTTGGGTAGAATGATTAAGAGAGTGAGTAACAAAATGGATTCCTATCCTTATCCTTACATTGATAGGAGTATGTTTAAAGAAGCGATTGAACCTTATGAAGCGGTTAGTGAAATTGAACTTGAGAAGGAGAGGATTATTCAACAAATGGAGTCAATGAAAATTTCTTGTGATTTGTTGAAGATGGAGATTGAAAGAAAATTCAAGCTTTAAAAGTGAGTTCTTCAAATTGAGAGAAAATTCAAGTTTTAGAATTGAGTTCTTCAAATTTTTAAATCAAATTTTTTTCTCTCTTTTTTTTATTTTTTCAAATTGAATTTGAGTTTTTTAATTATTTGAATTTGTTTTATTCTTTCTTTTTATTTCTTTTTTTGAATTGAATTTTTTAGTTATTAATTATTAAACTAAATTTATTTCCTATTTATTTTCTTATTGAATTAGATTTGATCTTTTTTTTATTTAATTGAATTTGTTTTATTTTTTTATTGAATTAAATTTAGTTTCTTTTTTTATTTTTTTCAAATAATTAAATTATTTTTTTATTTTTTTTTATTTTTTTAAATAGTTAGATTTAGTTTTTCTCTAATTCTTTTAGCAATTATTCCATTAGGGTTGTAAAAGCACATTGCGAATAATTGTCCAAGGTTTTTCGTACAATTTTTTTCTTTAATAGTTGCTTTCTCAAAATCAATTATCACTGGGTAATACTTAATCACTTTTTTTTCTTTATCAAATATTTGTTTCACTAAAATATTTTTTCCTATTTGGAGTTGATTGTGACTCAAGTTAATTGTGTCAAGTAAGTATAGTTGTCTGAAAAGTTCTTTAATTAATTCATAAATTTGGGTTTGAGTAATTTCCCCCTCAAACCTTTTACTTAAAATAAAATCAAAAAATTTTTCTCCTTTTATGTACTCCATCACCACAAAGTTTTTTTCAAAATTAATTTCTTTTACTTTTGGCCCCACTCCTACTGAATTTGCTAATAAAAGCATTTTTCCTTCTCTATTAGCCAAATCTTTTCTAGGGGATTTTTCTCTCACTTCTTTTAGCACAAATTCTTCTCCTTTTTTGTTTTTCACAAGCCAAATATAAGAACTCCACCCCTTTGCTATTTGCTTGATTTTAGTGTATTTCATAATTAGTGTTAATCTTTTGGATTAATAAAATGGTATTTTTTTATTTTTGGAATTGTTATAAGGTTTTTGTTTCGCTCACGCAAATGTTTTTAACTCTTTTTTTTAAAGTGTTTTGTAATAACAAGAACTAATTTTGAGGTGTAAAATTATGGCTGAAGCAAATGAACAACAAAATGCTTTCATGAGTGAAGGAACTAGAAGAACTAGGGGCAGGGATGCTCAAAGAATGAATATTTTGATAGCTAGAGCAGTAGCTCAAGCGGTTAAATCAACTCTTGGCCCTAAGGGAATGGATAAGATGATTGTTGATGATATGGGTGAAGTAATTATTTCTAATGATGGGGCAACCATTTTGAGTGAAATGGCTATAGAGCACCCTGTTGGTAAAATGATGGTTGATGTTGCAAAAACTCAGGATGAAGAAGTGGGGGATGGGACAACTACCGCAGTTATTTTAGCAGGGACTCTTCTTGAAAAAGCAGAGAAGCTTCTTGATGATTCTATTCACCCTAGTTTGATAATAAAAGGGTATATGTTGGCTGCTAATAAATCAAAGGAATTTTATGAGGAAACAGCTGATAGTGTGAATTTTGATGATAAAAAGATTTTGTCAACAATAGCATTAACTTCAATAACTGGGAAGAGTGCAGAGCACGCTGAAACTTTATCTAATTTGGTTGTTGATGCAGTAACCAGTGTTGCTGATGTTGAGGGTAAAAAAATGACTATTAATGAGGACAATATTAAGCTTGAAAAAAAAACAGGTGGTTCTCTAAAAGACACTCAATTAATAAGTGGTATTGTGATTGATAAAGAAATTGTTCATACAGGAATGCCTAGGAGTATTACTGATGCAAAAATAGCTTTGCTTGACTTGGCTCTTGAAGTGAAAGAACCAGAGTCAGATGCAAAAATAGAGATTAGTACTCCCGAAGAACTCCAAGCATTCATTGACACTGAAGAAAAACAATTAAGAGGAATGGTTGATTTAATTAAAAAATCTGGGGCTAATGTTGTTATAACCCAAAAAGGAATTGATGATTTAGCTCAACACTTCCTTGCAAAAGAAAAAATAATTGCGGTTAGAAGAGTAAAGAAATCTGATATGGATGCACTTGCAAGAGCAACTGGTGCTAGTATAGTAACAAGCATTAAAGAATTATCAAGTAAAGATTTGGGGTTCGCTGGAAAAGTTCTTGAAAGAAGAATTTCTGGGGACGCAATGGTGTTTGTTGAACAATGCAAAAACCCTAAGAGTGTTTCAATTCTAATAAGAGGAGGAACTCAACACATAGTTGATGAATCCGAAAGAGCATTAGTTGATGCAATAGGCGCAGTTTCAAGTGCAATTGAAACAGGAAAAGTTTTGGTGGGTGCGGGTAGTTGCGAAGCAGAAGTTGCTGTGAGATTAAGAGATTACGCTAAAACAATTGGGGGAAGAGAACAACTAGCAATTGAAGCATTTGCTGATGCGCTAGAAGTAATTCCAAGAACCTTAGCAGAAACAGCAGGAATGGATCCAATTGATGCACTAGTAAGTCTAAGAAGCTTCCACTCAAAAAAAGAGGGTAAGTACGTTGGAGTTAATGTTCATAAAGGAAAAATTGAGGATATGAAAAACTCTAAGTGCCTAGAACCACTTTCAGTAAAAACACAAGCAATTAATTCTGCTAGTGAAGTAGCTGAAATGATTCTAAGAATTGATGACATTATTTTAGGTTCATCAAAACCAAGAATGCCTCCACAAGGAATGCAAGGAGGAATGGGTGGCGGAATGGACATGATGTAATGAATATGAATATAGTTTGAATTGAGAAACCTTTTTGGTTTCTCTCCTCTCTTTTTTAAAAAAGCAAATCTTTTTAATTACTTTAATCTTCTTCTAATGCAAATGGCTAAAGCAAAACTATTTGTTATCACTGGGCCCTCTGGAGCAGGCAAAACAACTATTGCTCAAGAAATACTAAAAAAGGATAAGAATATTACTAAAGTAATTACTTGTACTACTAGAGCAATGAGGAAAGGAGAAAAAGATGGGGTTGATTACAAGTTCGTTACTAGGGAAGAGTTTGAAAAATTTATTAAAAAAGATATGCTTTTAGAAAAAGCGATTGTGTATGATAATTATTATGGTTCATTAAGAGATGATGTGGAAAAAATAATGGAGTCAGGTAAAAGTGTTCTTTTTGTAGTTGATGTTCAAGGAGCAATGACTATTAAAGCAAAGTTCAGGGGAGCGGTTTCTATTTTTGTTAAAACTCCTACTCTTGATGAATTAAGAAAAAGAATTGAGAAGAGGAAAAAGGATTCAAAAGATGTTATTGCTCAAAGAATGCAAACAGCAAGAGAAGAATTAGAACTTGAGAATGAATTTAATTTTATAGTAATTAATGATGATTTGAAGAAAGCAATTCTTGAAGTAAAAAAAATAATTCAAAATGCTTTAAGCTAGAACAAGTTCTAATAATTTATTCAAAAAACAACAAATAATTCTTTTATATTTCCGTAATTGGATTTGTTAATTAAAATTAATTTTGTTGTTTAAAAATAATTTTTTTAGTTAAATTGATTTTGTTAATTTAGGATATTTTTTTAATTAAATTAATTCTGTTAATTATAAGATTAATTTTTTTAGTTAAATTGATTTTGTTATTTTAGGATATTTTTTTTAATTAAGTTAGTTTTTTTATTTAGGAATGATTTTTTAATTAAATTAATTCTGTTAATTATAAGATTAATTTTTTTAGTTAAATTGATTTTGTTATTTTAGGATATTTTTAGTTGAATTAGTTTTGTTAGTAAAAACTAATATTTTTAAATTCTTTTAATAGAACCTTTCCTATTGAGAAGTGTTTTTTATGAGTGAAGATTTAGGGTTTGGGTGGTTGGCCATACAATCACGTAAAACAATTCAATGATTTTTTCTCTGTAAGCACTTTTTTAATTCTTTTTTTTATAAATTATTTTAGTTTTGGAGTGTTAGGGGCGGTTAGCTCAGCCTGGTTGGAGCATTCGTCTTATACACGAGAGGTCAGCGGTTCAAATCCGCTACCGCCCACTCTTACTAAAAATTTGTTAATAGAAAGGAATTATTTATGTCTAGAAGGGAAATAGAAAAAAAGATTACTGCGTTTTGGGATAGGGGACAATTCTTTCAGCGTTCAATTGATGAGCGTAGTGCTGATAATGAATACGTTTTTTATGACGGTCCTCCTTTTGCAACAGGAGTTCCTCACCATGGGCACATTTTGGGGTTAACTAGTAAGGATGTGTTTCCAAGGTATTGGACTATAAGGGGGAAGAGGGTTGAGAGGAAGTGGGGTTGGGATTGTCAT
>MWBC01000024.1 GCA_002068885.1 archaeon ADurb.Bin336 | reverse complement strand
GAAAGCTACTAGAAAACCAACTTCTTGACTAGTTGCTCCTAAGAATAATGCAAATGGTATAATGAAAGTGGCTGCACCACCCGTCATTATAGAAGTAAACATCCCTTCAACAATAGTTAATTTTAGTGTTGGGGAGTATTTTTTAACATCTTCAGATACGGCCATAAAACACTATCTAGTATAAGAGTGGAAGCTTTATAACTTTTCCCTGAAAGATTTTTTTTGAGAACATCTTTTTTAATGCTTTTCATGACAATTAATACTTACTAGTAAAACTAGTTCTACTTGGGTTGCTGAGGTGGCAGAGTGGTCAAATGCGGCGGATTGCTAATCCGTTTCCTGAAAGGGAGCACGAGTTCAAATCTCGTCCTCAGCGTAATTCATAAAGTTCAAATCTTTGATATTGTTTATTTCTAATGTTGTTTTGTTTTTAAAAAAATTAAATTTGCTTTTTAAAAATAATGGTTGTTATGGTATTTATGAAACCTTTAGAAATAGTGCAGAATTGGGGTAGGTGGTGTGAGTGTCACTTGGGTTCTCCACCAGTTCTTGATTTGAATGGGTATGTTTGTCAAAAGTGCGGGAAAAAGGTTTGTGTGAATTGTATTCATAAAACTGAAAAAGGATTTATTTGTTCTGATTGTGTTGAAAAATTAAAACCAAAAAAAGTATCAAGTATAAAAATAGAGCAACTTGCGAGAGTGACTTTGGGGTCTAAAATTAGGATTATTGTATTGTTAATGATAATATTTCTTCCATTGATCTTGTTACTTTTAGGGTTTCCAAGTGAAACAATAATATTAATATGTGTTCCAGTTTCTATAATTGGATTATTTTTGATTTATTTAATTCCATTAATTATTTATAAAAATAAAAATGATGTAAAATTAAAAGATAAGGATTTAGAAAAATTGGATAAAATTGTTATGAAAAACAAAAAGTAGTGGTTTGTAAATTTTTGAAAATGATTTGGTTTGTTTCTTATTAGTATTCAATCTCATTTAGCATTATTTTTTTAATTAATCAAGTTTTTAATTCTTCCACCCCACAAATTCTTTACTTGCTGAGATGGCAGAGCGGTCAAATGCGGCGGACTACTAATCCGTTTTCCGAAAGGAAGCACGAGTTCAAATCTCGTTCTCAGCGCTTTTATTTTTTATTATTCAAAATAATTTTATTAAAATTAATCCATTTTTTAGTGTAAATTCTGTAAACAAATTAGTCACCTATATTTAATTGTTTAATATATTTAAAGAGTAATTTTTTTAACGAAACGCTTTGTTCAAATCTTAATGCTAAATTAAAATAGTTTAATGCTTCATCATTTAATTCAAGATTATTTTTTGTTATGCAAAATATTGTTTTATATGTATATCTTCGTATGTCTTTTACTTTTGAATTTAAAAAATTTTTTGCTAATAAGTCAAGTATTTTTTTTACTTCTGGACAATTATCTTTTGCTATTTCTTCAATTATCTTGAAATAAAACATATTTAATCCTGTATTATTTTTAGGGGAAATGTAGCGAATGATCTCAGGTATTTTGAGTGTTTTTGAATTTTGTGTTTTAATTAGATTAATTTTTTTCTGTATTATTTCATTTTGTGCAGGGGGTTTATTAGAATATTTTATTTTTTTATTCGTTTTTTTTATTTTCATTATTTGTATCCATTCTGTTGCATTAGGCATTGAATTGTTTAGCTTATTTTTAGTAGATTCAATTAAATAAATTCTATTTTTTTCAATTTTTTTCCAGATGTGGTCATATAAAGAATTTTTTTTATTAAATGCATTATATTCATGATAATCTGACCCAAAAGTTAATTTAATTTTTTTTTCTTTAAGTAGTTTATCAAAAAAATCAATTTCTTTTTCTAAGGGTTTTTCTTTTAACATTGAAAAATGAGTTTTATTAGCTTCAACAATAATTGAGTTTTTTTTAATAAATTCTACTATCTCAATATTATTAGTGTTCCAGTATCCAACTTCAGGGTGGGCAACAAGGATTGGGATTGGTAGTTTTTTTGCCATATGTGGGACAAGTTTTAATTCTTCAAAATCCTTCAAATTATGGAAAAAAATATAGTCTAAATTATATTTTATTTTTTTTAAATCCTTTAATAATTCATCAAAATTTTTTAATTCAAACTCAACACTTTTTTTTATAGTTAGATAGTTTATTTTGGAAATATTAGATAAGTCTTGATAATATTTTTCAAAGCTGGAATTATCAATTATCTTATCATAGTGATCTGAAAACCCGATTGTCCTTAATCCTTTTAGTTTTGCCTCCCAAGTTATTTCTTGCATAGTTGCAGGACAACAACTAAAATCAGAATGAACATGTAAATCAATAGGGATATTGCCTTTCATGAGTTAAATTAGTTAATAAACTATTTTATAAATTATTTGTAATCTGTTTTCCAAGTTTGTTATTTAGATAATTATATATACAATCTTTACAGAAAAAATAGTCAATTTTTTTACACTTTTTTCTAAATTTCATAGCTTTTTTACTATTCCAAATTTTTTTTAGACTCAATTTTTTAATATTTCCAAAACTTGTTTCAATTTTACTATTGTTTTTTAAAAATCTTATTTATTTTTTCTAAGTGTTTTTTTAGTTTTGGCCAATCATCTTTATCAAGGATGTATCCTATACAATTTTTTGAACCGCATTTGCAGGGGTGTTCAAAGTAATCTTCTTCATTCCAAGCAAAATTATAGTTTAGTGTTAGTTCTTCATCTTTTTTAATATTTTTTGTTGATTGAATAAATACTCTTTTTCCTTCTTGTATATATTCGCAATTTGTTTCGCAAGAATGGTTCATATATTTAGCATAATTGGTTGGAGTGTCTCCATCCAAATCATGTTTTTTATCAATAGTCATAACATAAATTGATCCATTTTTTGGATTTTTTTTGTGTTTGGCTTGGCTTAATTCACATCTTCTTGTCCCTTCTTCTGTTGAAATTAATTCACCAGTGTATTCTATTATTTTTGTTTCTTTTGGAATTGGTTTTAGTGCAAATATTCCATTATTATGTATTTTTGATTTTTTTAGGTAAGTGAATTCATTAATTTTAATTGTTTTCATAATATCATTTCTTAGTATTGAGGGGTTTATTAATCCTGCTGTGAAATAAAAATTTCAAAAAAAAATCTTTTTTTCAATAAAAATTAGGTTTACAAAATGTTGTAGTGGAAGAAAAAAATCTTCTTCCACTAGTAACAAAAATTACTTACTTTATTTTTTCTTTGCTGCTTTTTTCTTAGCTGCCTTTTTCTTTGCTGCCATATTTTTTTCACCCCTCAAACTAAATTAATAGTTCTACTCATAGAAACAACAAACTTATATTTAAACCTTTTCTAATTTTTTTTTATAACTTTTTTTTCAATAATTTTTTAACAAAAAAAATATTTTTTAAAATTAATTTTATTTTTTTACAATTTAGTTTGATTAATTTTTTTAAAGTTTTTTTCAAATGAGTGGTGTTTTATTTGTTTTGTATGATTGATTTTGTTGTATGAGTTTGATTAATTTTTTGAAAAAGAAACCTTCGATTAAGAATAAAGAATTTAGTGTTGAGGAAGAGTTGCTTAATGAAGGAAGTTCTGTGAATGATATTATTATTCCTCTTCATGTTAAAAAGAAACAAGAAGGTGTTTTGAAAAAAATTGTGAAAAATGTTTTTGTTGTTAAGAGTGTTTATGATATTGGTAAAGAAGTAATGGTATTTGGTTTTGTTGAGGAAGGTGTTTTGAAAAAGAAAATGAAAACTAAAATTAATGGGGTTGTGTTTAGTATTTCTGATTTAAAAAGAGTTGATTCTGTAAAAGAGTTAACTTCTGGAGTAGAGGGTTCAATTTTTTTAAAAGGGGATAAACCTTGTTTAGTTAAATTAGGGGATATTTTAGTGTTTAAATAACTAAAAACCCGAAATAATAAGTATTTAATAACTTTTCAAAAAATTATTTTATTATATTAGCAATCAAAGATTGTTTAATTGTTTTATTTGCACGGGTTGGGGAGTGGTCAAACCCACCAGACTCAAGGCATTTTTGTAAGAAGTAAAAACATTTTGAGAATGATTTTTGCTTTGTGTGAAAATTGTGTGTTATCTGGCCGCTTAGTGCGTTCGACGGTTCAAGTCCGTCCCCGTGCATTTAGTTTTTGTTTATTGTTTTCTGTAGTGTCGTTAGACACTACAAATTCTTTCGTGCACCTTAGTAAGGTGCGTGAGGTGCGTTCGACGGTTCAAGTCCGTCCCCGTGCACTTTTAATTTTGTTTTTTTTAAAATTAAACCTGCACTAAATTAGGGTGCTTTTTAGCACTTGCACTTTTAATTTTGTTTTTTTTAAAATTAAACCTGCGCTAAATTAAACACTCGTTGAGCGAGTGTGTGCATTTAGTTTTTGTTTATTTTTTTTATTTATATTTTTAGCTCATTTTCGAGTGTAGTGTTTTGGTAAGTATTTTGGTTCGTTTAGGTTTTTGATTCTTTTTATAATTTTTATTTCTTCTGCACTTATTTTGCCGTAATAAAGGTTTTTTAGTTCTCTTTGTTGTTCAACATAGTTTTTGATTTTTAAGTATCCTGAAAAGTAGCAGTAATCTTTTGTAAATGCTCCTCGTTCTCCACAAGGTATTCCTCTTTTTACTCTTTGGGTTATTGTGTATGCTTCTTCTTTGTTAAAATATTTGTTTAATTCATCGAACGTATCAAAAAAATCGTGTTTGAGGGCATAATTTGTTGCGTAGAGTCTTGCAGCAATTATTTTTTCTTGGTAAGGGTTGTTTTGGATTGTTGTTTCGTTGTATATTGCTAGTCCTTCTTCAGTTTTTAAGTATTCTCCACCTGTTCCTATTGAAAGTATTTTGTAGGGTTGGTTTAGTCCATTTAGGTATCTGTATATGTGGGTTTCTATTTCGTGGATTTTGAATCTATTTAAATCATTTTTATTAAAGGTTGAGTTAGAATTAATGAATAATTTTTTTTTAGTTAGGTTCACTGATGCTTTTGAGGACATTTGTTGTTTTAGTTCTGCACTAAAACCAGTTTTTGTTAGGAGGGGTTGGATTTTTTCTTTGAGTTGGATTGGGGTGATATTTGTTTTCAATTTTTTTTCTTTTTTTTGAATTATTTCTTCAGCAAGTTTTATTTCAGTTGAATGTGGTTTTCCAAAAAATTTTATTGAATTATTGCAAAACTTTTTCGTATTAACATTGTTCAATAAGTTAATTTCTTTTAGGAGGGATTCTATTTTTTTTGCAAATAGTTTTTCGATCAAATTTTGTTTAAGAGTTTTTTTTAATTCAATTAGTTCTTTTTCTTCTTTGGTATAATTAATTTTTTTAGTGTAATTGAATTGTGGGTTGTATTGGTGGTATTTTTTGTATTCATTAAAGAAGTTCTCTTTTTCTTTGTTTGAATTTATTGGGTTAATTGAGTCCAAAAAGTTTTTTTCAATTTTTTGTGATAATGTAAAAATAATTTTATCATTTTGGTGTGTGTTCATTTTTTCACCTTGGGTAAGTATTTTGGTTCGTTTAATCCATCCACATCAAAAACTAATGGGGCATCATTTATAGAGTATCTGCCATAGTAGAGTTCTTTTAGGTTTCTTTCTTTTGTAAATTCATTCACTTCTAAGTATCCTTGTAGGTATAAAGCATCTTTGTAAAATGCTCCTCCTTTTTCTTGGTTGTATGTTCCTCTTTTTGCTCTTAGGGTGAGGGTGAATGCTTCTTCTTCATCAAAATATTTTCTCATTTCTTCGTATGTTTCAAAAAAGGAGTGTTTTTTTGCAGTGTGTATTGCAATTACTCTTCCAGCGTATTGTTTTAGTTGTTCGTTAATATTTATTTTTTCTTGTTGTTCTATATATACTGCTATTCCTTCTTCTGTTTTTAGGGTTTCTTTACTTAATCCTCTTGAAAATATTTTGTAGGGTTGAGTGCATCCATTTTCATATCTATATATGTGTCCTTCTATTTCGTGTACTATTAATCTATGTATATCTGTTTTTGTTAATTGGGCTTGTTTTGATATCATGATTTCTTTGGTTCGTATATTTACAGAAACTTTTGACCCAGGAGTTATTTTTTCAACTACTTCATAATTTAATTTTCTTTCACTTAGTGCGGTTTCCATCATTTTTTTTGATTCTTCAAAGGTTAGAATATTTTTTTTTGGTTCTATTTTTGTTAGTATTAATTCTTGAGCGCGTTTTTTTGTATCTAGTGAGATTTCTCCATAGTATCCTTTAGAGTTTTCTGAAAAGTTTTCTGTTCCCACGCTTTTAATTAATTCTATTCTGTCGAATAAATCAAGTAGTTTTCTTTCAAATATTAACCCTAGTGAATCTGATCCAATATCTTTGAATAATTCATTCATCTCGTTTTTGAATACTTGAAGAGTATTGTTTTTAGAGTAGTATTTATACATAGGGTTTTTTGGTAAGTAAATGAATGTAGGGTTGTAATTCTCTTTTTTTTTAAGGTTTGAAAAAAAAACTTCTTTTTCTTCAAATACATTAATTGGGTTTATTTGGCGCAAGATATTTGTTTCTATTGCTGATGCTAGTTGGCATATTTTTTGATCAACTAGTGTGTAGTTATAAAATTTCATAAGTTATGTTTGTGTTTCATTATTATTAAATATTTTTATTTGATTGTTGGTTAGGAATTTTTGTTTTTAATTAAATATTTTTTTTAGATTTGATTTTGTTTGTTGAATAGTTTAGTTTATTTGGTTTGATTCTTTTGATTCAACTTTGTTTGATATTAATCTCACCCATTCTTGGATTATTGTTGTTCCTAAGTATTTTTTGAATGGCCCTGGCATAAAGTTTACTTCTATTACTACCCATTTTTTGTTGTTGTCCATTAAATCAACTGCACAAATATCTGTTCCTAGTATTTTTGCTGATTTTTTTGCGAGGTTGAGCATTTCGGGGGTGGGGTTGATTAGTTCTGCGCTTCCTCCTTTTGAGACATTTGCTCTCCATTCTCCTTTTCTGCTTGTTCTTTTTACTGCTATTACATAATCTCCAATAACGTAGCATCTAATGTCATAGTTTTTTCCTTTAATGAATTTTTGTGTGCAAATGAATTCTTCAAATAAGTGGATTGCGTCAAGTATGCTTTCCATTTGTTCTTTGTTGTTTATTAGTACTACTCCTTTTCCTGCAAATCCTGATATTAGTTTCATTACAAATGGGTATCCTGTTTCCATTATGGCGTAGTCAGCGTATTTTGGGGAGAGGAAGAGGGTGCTTGGTATTCCAATTATTCCTTCATTAGTTAGTTTTTGAACGGTGTAGAATTTGTGGTTAGTGATTTGGTATGATTCTATATTTACTGGGCAATATGCTTTGCTTTTTTCAATTGCTTTTAGTAGTGCTTCTCCTAATAACATATCTCTTGAAGAAATTCTTGGGTATATTGCTTCAAAATTTAGTAAGTTTTGTGTTTTGTACATTACGCTTGTTTTTCCATTAATGTTTTGAATTGTTAGTTCATTTATTGGAACAAAAATAACTGTGTCAAACTTTTTTTTAGCTTCTTCAATTAGTGAGGTTACTGTTGATTGTTTGAATGTTTTTGAACCAATTATTGCGAGTCTTTTCTTCATTTTTTATCTCTCCACATTTTATTTAAGTGTTTTATCATTGGGGCGAAGAATGTTTTTGAGAGGAATTTTCTTATTCCTAAAAAATCGTATGGGATTATTTTGTTTGCTTCGTGTTCGGTTGCTTTTTGAGTTAAGTGTTTTGCTAGTTGTAATTCTATTTGATTTTTGTAAACTTCACTAAATTCTTCAAATGGAATAATTGGTTCAACTCGTATTACTTTTCCTTTCACTAAATCAATTCTTGCTACATCATACCCAACTACTTTTAATGTTTTTAGTATAATTTCTTTTTCTTTTTGATTCAATTTGTGCTTTTTTCCTTCTTCTATTTCTTTTGAATTAGCTTCAACATATTTTCTTTTCACAGAAAATATTTTTTCTCCAATTACTGCTGAAGAAATTATATCTCCTTTAATGAATTCTCTTATTAAGAACCCATCAATCTCTGTTTTTATGCTTTTAATAAATAATTTTAGTTCTCTAGGAGTATTAACTAGTAGTACTTGTTGGAGTTTTTTTGAATAGAAAGTTTTTATTATTAGAGGATATTTTATTTTTTTTGCAATTGATTCAACATTTTTAACTGACCCTGTTGAAATTGAGTTGGGGGTTGGTATTCCTGCTTGGGTTAGTACTACACTTAGGTAGGGTTCGTTTTCTCCAATGTAGTAGGATCCTTTTTTTATGTTAGTATAACTCCCTATTTGTTCTATTTCTTCAAGTAAGGGTTCAATGAATTGGGATAATGAAGTTCTTGCATGAATATAAATCGCATCATATTCATCAAGTTCTGTTCCAAATGCTTTGATTCTTGTTCTATTTTTTTTGCTTACTAAAACCAATTTTGATAATCTCAAGTAGGTAGTGTTTCTAGATTTGCTCAACGCATTTATTAAGTTTTGAACTTTTTTCTTTCTTTCAGCTAAAATGAGTATGTTCATTTCTAGTTTATTAGTTTGTAGTGGTTAATAAAAGGCTTTGCTTTTTGGCCAAATTATTTTTTTAAAAACATTTTTTTACTCACCAATAGTTTTAATAAGCACTATTTCCTACTCTAGTGGATGGTTTCAAAGAAGGTTATTGGTTTAGTTGAATCTGTTCAAATTAAGGGCAAATCAGGAATTGTTACAAAAAAAGCTCTTTTTGATACTGGGGCTACTAGGACTTCTATTGATGTGAGGGTTGCTGCAAAAGCGGGTGTGGGCCCAATTATTTCTAGTGTTAAGGTTAAGAGTGCTTCTTCTAAGAGGGGTTATACTCGAAGGGCCATTGCGGAAGCAGTTATTATGGTTAAGGGAAAGAAGATAAAAACAGGGGTTAATATTGAGGATAGGGAGGGTTTGCCTTATCCTGTTTTGATAGGCAGGGATATTATTCATAATAATTTTATTATTGATGTTTCTAAGACTCATAAAACTAATAAGGTTGCTTCTTCAAAGGATGTTTCTGAAAGGGAGCGTTTGTTGGGGAAGGGTGATGTTGAGGAAAATGTTTTTGTTTGATGGGAGTGATTTTTTTGGGTGAGAATTTTGAGTTTAAAAAATTGGTTGATTCTAATTTGAGTACTATTAATGAATTATCTAATTTGTTTCCTAATTGGAAGAAGAGTTCTGTTCAAAAAAAGATTAGGGATACTCTTGAGGGTAAAAATGAGCGTTTTATTGTGTTGAGTGAGGGTAAAATAATTGGGCATTTGAAAGTTACTTTTGGAAAGGGACTTCATAAGCATTGAGCAGATTTATCTTCTTTAGTGGTTCACCCGTCTTTTAGAAAGAAGGGGGTTGGGAGTAAATTAGTTAAATTTGTTTTGGATAATTTGCCTCAAAAAATTTTTTTAGTTTTGTTAGCAGTTGATAAGAATAATACTCCTGCAATTAGTTTGCACAAGAAACTTGGTTTTAAGAAGTATGGGGTTTTGTCAAAAGCTTCTTTTGTTGATGGAAAGTATGTTGATAATTATTTAATGAAGAAGGAGCTTAAGCGGAAGTTAATTTGAATTAAATTAATTATTTTTTGAAATGATTAGATTTAAATATCTCAAAATTATTAATTTTGCAGTGGTTTAATGATTTTTGACATTATTTTTCGTCCTACAGCTTCTTTTGAGTTGGCTGTTGATAGCAAGTTTGAGATGAAGAGTGCTTTGTTAGTAATTATTTTTTCAGGATTATTCTTGTCAACTTCTGTTTTTTTATTAACAAATAATCTTGTTGTTTCAATTTTTTCTTTTATTGCTAATATTATTAATTGGATTATTTTGGGTTGGTTGTTATTCTTTTTTGAATTTATTCATATTAAGAAGAAAACCAAATCTTCAAAGGGTTTTAATCGTTCTCTTTTTATTGTAAGTGAGCTTTGGAAAATTAATTTAATTTCTTATGTGTTAGTTTTTTTGGGTTGTTTAATTCTTCCTCAATTAGGTAGTGGGTTTGTATTTGATGTTGTTGCAGGAATATTTTTTGTATTATTAATTGCTTTAGTTATTTCTTGGATATTTACTTCGTCCAAGATGTTGAAAGTGGTTCTGAAGATTAGTAAATGGAAGCTTTTGGTTAATTGGATTATTTTTATGTTTTTAAATTCTTTAATTTCTTTTTTGTTAAGTAATTTATTAGCTGTTTTTTTATTATAACCAATAAACTATTAATAAAATAAAATTCAAATTTTTTCTAATTAGTATTATTCAAAAAATCATTTAATTTATTAAATAGATTTTTCTAATTTTTTTTACTATTATTAAGGTTATTTTTGAGTTTTAGTGGCAAATCTGTTTTTTAGTAATATTTATAAAGGTGAGTGCAAGGAAATTAATTATGGTTTCAAAAATACAGAAAAAACTTTGTTCTGATTGTAAGGCAAGGTTTGATGTTGATTGGAGTGAGCTTGAGGAAGGAGATGCAATTTCTTGTCCTGAATGTAATTTGGAATATGTTGTTGTAAGGGATAGGAAAGGATCTTTGAAACTCGTTGAGAGTAAAGAGTTTGACTTAAGTGACGATGATGATTCTGATGGCTTTGATGACGATGAATCTGAATATGATTATGATTCTGACTAATAACAGATTTTGTGTTAATTAGGATTTTATTCAGATTCAATCAACTTTTTTCAATCCTTTTTTTGTTTGATTTAGTTTGGTTTTTTTTTCTTAAAAGTAATGCATATAAAATAAACTAATCACTAATTTTTCATGGCTTTAAAATTTTTTAATTCTCTTGGGAATAAGTTGGAAGAGTTTAAACCAATTAAAGAGGGTTTTGTTGGACTTTATACTTGCGGTCCTACTATTTATAATTTTGTGCATATTGGTAATTTGAAGTGTTATGTATGGGAAGATTTGTTGAAGAGGTATTTGATTTTTAAGGGTTTTAAAGTAAAGCAAGTAATGAATTACACTGATGTTGATGATAAAACAATTAGGGGTAGTATTGATGAGGGGGTTCCTCTTGCAGAGTTTACACAAAAGTATAAAAATTATTTTTTGGAAGATGTAAAAAAGTTGAATATTTTACCTGCTGAAGTTTATTGTTCAGCAACTGATCACATTCCCCAAATGGTTGAACTTGTAAAGAAATTATTGGATAAGGGTTTGGCTTACAAGGGGGATGATGGGAGTATTTATTTTTCAATAAAAAAGTTTCCTAAATATGGGCAATTATCAGGGATTGACCCCACTAAATTAAAAGCAGGGGCTAGGGTTAAACAAGATGAGTATTCAAAAGAGGGTGTGGGGGATTTTGCTT
>MWBC01000023.1 GCA_002068885.1 archaeon ADurb.Bin336 | reverse complement strand
TTGTTCTATTAAGTCCTTTACTGACATTTTTTTCTCAAAAACCATTTTTTAGTTCACCTGTTAGGTGCTAATTGATTGTTTTCTGAGTATAAAAACCTTTCTTTTTTAATTAGTTTTTTTTTGGACGGCGTGAGTTCGAAGTTTAGTTTTTTGGGTGTTTAAGCAATTATAGCTCCACTCCGCTTCCCTTCAGCGCTCTTAATTAAAATTACCGTTGCTGCATTCCTGCCCTGGCGGGGTTCGTTTTAGTTAAGGGCCTGTAAGGACAGAGCTTCGACGCAATAATTGCTCTCACTCATAAAACATACGCTCCTCATTCACGTTTTTGACTCCAGCATAAAGCGGGTTTCTGGTTACAAGCCACCGCTACCGGCCCAGTCTAGTCCGAAGTATTTTTGTTTAGTAAATGTTTTTATGTTTGTGTTTTCTAGGGATTTTAACAAGAATTATATATTCTTTTAACAAAGTTTATTTTGTATTTAGGGGGAGTTTTTGTGTCTGATTGTTTTGAAGTGAATGTTTCTTCTTCCTCTTCTTTTGCACGTAGTGGGGTTCTTCATACAGCTCACGGGAGGGTTTTGACTCCTTTTTTTATGCCGGTTGCTACTAAGGGGGCAGTAAAGTTTGTTTCTCACCCCCAGCTAGTTAATGAGTTGTGTGTGGAGTGCATGATTTCTAATGCTTTTATTAATTATTTAAAACCAGGGCTTGGTTTGATTGAGAGTGCAGGGGGTTTGCATAAATTTATTGGGTGGGATAAATCTCTTTTCACTGATTCGGGTGGTTTTCAATTAATTTTGGATCACTTTGTTCATAAGGTTACTAATAAAGGGGTTTTTTTCAAGAATCCTTTTGATAAGAGTATTGAACTTATTTCTCCCACTAAAGCGATTCATATTCAAAATTCGTTAGGTAGTGATGTTGCAATGTGTTTGGATCATCAACCCTTGTTTGGGAAGAGTAGGGCCGCTTATTTGGATTCTGCGATTCGTACTATTGAGTGGGGGCTTGAGTGTAAAAAAGCTCATGAGGAGAATGTAAACAAAACTAATAAACATCAATTGCTTTTTGGAATTGCTCAAGGAGGAATTCATAAGGATATTAGGTGTAAGTGTGCGCTTGCTCTTCATAAAATTGGTTTTGATGCAGTTGCGCTTGGGGGTTTTGGAATTGGGGAAGCACAGAGGGATATGTATGCAATAATTAAGGAAGTAAAAAAAATTCTTCCTAAAAACAATCCAACTTATGTTATGGGTATTGGTTCTCCTATTGAAATATTAAATGCAGTTGAGAATGGGGCTGATATGTTTGATTCTGCTTATCCTACTAGAATGGCTCGTCATGGATTAATTTTTACAAGTGAGGGCCCAATTAAGATTGATCGTGCTGTTCACAAAAATTCTTTTTTTCCTTTGGATAAGAATTGTAATTGTTTTGTTTGTAGGAATCATTCTCGTGCTTATCTTCATCATCTTTTCAAAACTTATGAACAGAATGGGTTAATGTTGTTGAGTTATCACAACACTTATTTTATTACTAATTTAATGAAAGAGATTCGGCTTTCAATTAATGAGAATAGGTTTGAATCTTTCAAAAAAGATTTTGAAAAAAATTATTCAAAGAAAGAGAATTAATTTTTTTTTGGTTGAAGTAATTATTTTGTCGGAGAAATTATTTTATTGAGTTATATTTTTGTTAGGGTGTTTTTTTTGTTGAGTTAATATTTTTGTTAAAATAATTTTTAGTTGAAGTAATATTTTTGATAGGTGGATTATTTTGAATTAATATTTTTTTAGTTTGTTGAAATAATGAATTTTGTTAAAGTAATAATTTTGTTGAAGTAATTTTTTTTGTTAAAATAATTATTTTGTTAATTGCTTATTTTGTTGAATTAATTTTTTTTGTTAGGGTAATAATTGTATTTTTTTGAATTAATTATTTTTTTGAAATCTTATCTTTTTAAATTAAAAAAATAGTTTGTTTTTTTTATTTTGTTTTTTTTTGTTTAAGAAAATTAGTGCCTGCTTTTCGCAGGCCTAAAAAAGTGTTTTTGGTTTTTTTTTATTCATCTGTGTCTTCTATTCCGTTTTCAGTGATTTTGTATAGTGCTTCTCCGTCTGGGAGTGAGGGTGAGTCAACTAATTTTGCTACTCTTTTTTCTGCTTTGCTTTTTCTTAGGTATAATCTTGTTTTGCTTGCGTGTCCTACTACGTTTCCCCCTACTGGTTCTGTTGGGTCTCCAAATAATACATCCGGTCTGCTCATTACTTGGTTTGTTACGAGTACTGCTACGTTGTGCATTTCTGCTAGTTTTTGTAGTGTTCTCATGTGTCTGTTTAGTTTTTGTTGTCTTTCTGCGAGTGTTCCTCTTCCCACAAATTCTGCTCTGAATTGTGCGGTGAGTGAATCTATTATTACTAGTTTAATATTTTTTTCTTTAATCATTTCTGCTGCTTTGTCTGCGAGTATCATTTGGTGTTCTGCGTTGTATGCTCTTGCAACGTAAATGTTTTTTAGGATTGTGTCTACATCTAAATCAAATTTTTTTGCTATTTGTATTACTCTTTCTGGCCTAAATGAGTTTTCTGAGTCAATGTATAAGCATCCTCCTTCTAGCCCTCCTTGTTCTAGGGGTAGTTGTACTGTTACTGCTGTTTGGAAGCACCATTGGGATTTTCCTGAAGCCATTTTTCCGTATACTTCTGTTATGGATTGGGTTTCTATTCCTCCTCCAATTAGATTATCAAGTTCTGTGCTTCCTGTTGTTATTCTTCCAATTAGTTTTCTTTTTTCTGCTAGGGTGTCTGCTGATTCAAAGCCCATATCAAGTGCATCTCTTGCAGCTTTAATTGCTTTTTCAGCGGTTCCTTCTCCTATTCCTGCTATTTCTTTTAATTCACTTACACTTGCTACTGCCATTGCTTCTAGTGTTTTGTATCCTGCTTCGTTTAGTTTTTTTGCAGCACTTTCCCCTATTCCGGGTAAATCTTCTATTTTTTCTATTACTTTTGCAGCCATTTTTTTCACCTCTGAAAAACTTTTTTGAGAATTTTTTTGGCTAAAAAAGAATTCCCTTTAGCTTTTCATAATAGTTGCTTGTTTTGTAGTTTTTAAATAGTTATCCAACCATTTTACCGGCGTGTTGTTCGTGCGTGTTTTTTTAAGCGAAAATTGTATGTTGTTCCTATTCCTGTTGTTTTTCTTAGTTTTTGTATTGCGCGTAATCTTTCTACTCCTGTTAGTTTTTTTAATGCAATTGATTGGGTCAAGTATGAGTCAAGGGTTTTGCGGGAGAGTGTTTCAATTGCTTCTCTTGTTTTTGGGTTTTGAAGAAATTTTTTTAGATTAGGGTTAGTGAGTTTTATTCCTTTTTTTTGCATTTCTCTTGCAACAACGTGTGTTCTTATGTTTATGGAGAGTTTTTCTAGTAGGTTCATAATTGCTTTTTCTTCTCCCTCCATTTTTTGAAGTTTTCTAGCATATTTTTGCATTACTTTGTCGTTTGATTCTTGCCCCATTTTTACTACGTTAGGGATGTTTGAGGAAGTGAATTGTCTTCCTTCTCCTCTTTTTAGTTTTTCAATAAATAATTTTCTTAGTGCTTCATCTTTTGGTACAACTATTCTAAATCCTGTTTTTCCTTTTCTTGTGGGTTTAACATTTCTTCCTGTTCTTGTGAATAAAGCGTTTTCTTTTTCTGCGGTCCGGTGTATTGGAGTTTTTTTTGTTGCTCCTATCATTGCCATTGGGTAAAAAAATGCAGTTCCTTTCATTTCTAGTCTTAGTGCATTGTAGTAGGATTCCATAAAATCTCTTGCTCTTGTGTGTACTCCTCCTGCAAGCATATAATTGTTTGTTTGTATTCCACTTTTTTTAAACGCTTTTAGTACTTCAATTGCTTGAACTTTAGTATATCGCTTTCCCTTAATTTCTTTTAGCATATTATCATTTAGTGCTTCCACTCCTATCTCCATTCCCATTATTCCTGCTTCTCTAGCTTTTTTCATTAAAGCAGTATTTGGTTTGCCGTTTTTGATGAATGCTTCTATAGTGGTGGCGCAATCAAAAACAAATCTCTTGTTTAATTTTCTTTTTATTATTTCGTTTAAGATTTCGTTTGCTCTTTTTGAATTACTAAAAAAATGGTTATCAACAAAAGACACTTGTTGTATTTCTTTGTTTTTTGTGAGTTGTTCAAGTCCTTGTATTATTGTTTCTGTTTTAATATTCATTGGGTTTCCTTTTCTAGGAACAGTGCAAAAAATACACGCATTTTTACACCCCCTCTCTGAATAAGTAAAAGCAATTCTTCCTTCTTTTATGTAAGTAAATTTTGAGTTTTTTATTTCTGTGGGAGTGAGTTTTGCAGAAGAGGGGTGAGAGTATATTTTTCCTTTTTCTCTAAACATTATTCCTGTTATGTTTTTGATGTTTCCTTTTTTTCTTTTTGAAAGTATTTCAATTAATCTTGGCAGAGTGTTTTCTGCTTCTCCACGCAAAGCATAATCTGCTTTTGATTCTTTTAGAAAAGAAGTTGGGTCAGAATTAAACGCAGGGCCCCCGGCAATTAGTGTGCTGTTTGGGAAATGTTTTTTTATTGCGTGAGAAATTACAAAGCTGGTTTCTTTTGCACCTATTGTGTCAAAAAAAGTCATTCCAAAAAATTGTGCTCCTTGGATTTTTCCTTCAACCCCTTTTAAGTAAGCATCAACCCCTCGTTGAAATGCTTTTACTCTTTTTCTCTCTTTGTATGCATCTTCTCCTTTAGCATCAAATATTTTTTCATACAATGTTGCAAGGGAAATTATTTTTGTTTTTATTCCTCTTTCGTTAAGTTTATCAGCAAGAATTTTTTGGCCTAAAGGGATTCTTCCCACACTAACAAAAACAAATTCAGTCATTTCACTATTTAGTATTAGTTTCTTTATATTTAATTATTTATTTTGCGTTTTATTCAATAGTTTTGTCAATTTAAATCATTTTAATTTTTTTTATTAAAAAAGTATTTTTTTTTATTCAAATTTTTTTTCTTTTTTTGTCAAACAAAGTTTTTTTCTTTCTCCTTTTTGTTTTTGTTGTTGTGTTTGAATTAATTTATTTGTTTTGTTTCTCGTTGAATCTTTTTTTTATTTTTCTTGTTATTTTTTGATTTTTTTTCTTTGCAAAACTAAGGTTTATTAATGCATCACATATTTAATTGGAGATGCGTTTTTTTTGCATGATTTTGCAAAAAAAGTTTGGTGAGCGTTATAGGATTGCCTTTGTAAGATTCGCATTTGTGAATTTTTATTAATAGAAAAACAAAACTTGTGTTTTGTAGAAAAAAATTTACTTGACGTAAGTATGGAGGTGTAAAAGTATGAGTAAGAAGAAGTATTTGTTTGTAACAGAAGCGCCTTCTGTTGTTCAAAACAAAAATAAGTTATTAGATGTTGGTGAGGTGTGTTTAAAGTATTTGGATTATTTGCTTTCAAAGAATGATTTTGTTGTAAAAAACAAGTTAAGAGTTAATTTGTTTTTATTGATTTTTTTGTTTAGCATTTTTGCTTTGAGTTTTTTGTTTTGAAGTGTTTTAACATTTCAAACTTTTTTATTGGTGGTGTGTAATGAGTGAGTTTGATGATTTAATTGTTTGGCTTGAAAATGAATCAAAAAAATCTTCGGCCAAGAAGATTTTGTTTTCTAAAATAGATTTGTTGAATTAAATTTTGGTGTGGTGAGTGAAATGAGTAAGAAGAAGTATTTGTATGAAACAGTTGTTGATAATAAAACAAGGATTACTCCTATTGGTTTTAATTTTTGTTTTTCAAAAATGAATTTGTTTTCAAAAATCAAGAATTTTTTTTGTTTGCATAAAACTTTTTTTGGAGTTGTTTTGAGTGGGTTTTTTCTAGCATTAGTGTTTTTGGTTAGTTGGGGGTTTGTTTTTGTTTTGGCCATTTCTGTTTTTTTAACTGTGTTGAGTTTTTCAGAGGATTATAAATTGTTTAAAATAAAAAAAGATTTTGAAGAAAATGGAATTTTTTAATTCTAATTCTATTTTCCTCTTATTTTCTTTTTTTATTATTTTTCTAATGTTTTAGATTTACTTTTTTATTTTGTTTTTTTTTAATCATTTGTTTTTTTTTAAATTGTTTTAAAATATTGTAATTGTTTTTTTTTGTTTTACAATATTGCTGTTTCTTTTTCATAATAATCTTTGATGTTGTTTGCAATTAGTGGTTGTGCTTGTTTTGCGCATTCTACTAATTGGTGTACATATTCTCTGTAAGAGTAGTGTGCGTGTTTTGTTGTTCTTGTTTTTGCAACGTGGTGTAGTTCTTTTGCATTGATATTGTAAAATACTTTATAATTTGTGCCTAGGGGGAGCACGTATTGAGCTATTTCTTTACTCACTCCTTCTTTTACAAGTTCTACCCAGCATTCATAAGCTTTTTTTAGTGCTGCTTCGTATTGTTGTTTTGTTTCTTTGGTTAAGTAATAAGGAACAGCGTACCCATATTCTGGACTCACTAGGGAATCAATCCATGTAAGCATTCTGTTTCTGTGTACATCTCTTCCTGCTCCAAAATCAAGTATTGTTTCAAAATAATAATTTGCTAATTCAGCGGTTCTGTGTGGTTTTTCTTCTATTTTGTTGTATTCAAATAATTTTGCAATAATTTCTTTTTTTTCTTCTTCAGTAATTTCTTTTTCTTCAAGAATCACTTTCCCATTTTTCATTTCGGGGTAGTATCCTTCTTTCACTAAATATTCATACACCATTAGTTCTTCAGCATTTTTTGTGTAATTAATTAGTTTTACAGTGTTTTGAATATTTTCAAATTCAAATTCCTCCACAATTATTTTTTCGTTTTGGTTATTTGTTTTAAGGGGAGTTATTTTGTTGTTTTTGTTTAAGTGTTCTTTTCTTCCTGTGTCCTCTTTTGTCACTTCTTTACTTACAAGTGCAGGATAAATTTTTTCAAGTTCTTTTTGCAGTTCGTTTGCACTTTCAGTTAGTTCTGTGTTTTCAATACTCAACAGATCAGTGATTAGTGCTCTGTACACTTGTGAATTTGTACTCATTGCAAAGTTTGTGTAAGTACTGCAAGGGAGTAAATATCTAGAGGAGTCAAAGGCCTTTTTCTTAATGTTGTTCTCTTTTTCAATCACTCCTTTTTCTTTATACACTCTACTAATTTCTTCTTCTATTTTTGGCAAAATTGTTTGGTATGTTTTGAATAGTGTTTCTATTGCTTCAACATATTTTTTCTTTTGTTCTTCGTTTAGTTCTTTTGGAATGTAATAAGAGGGTTTTGAAAAATCTTGGTACCTTGTACTTCTTTCAAGGTATGCGGCCAATCTCTTGTTTTCAAAGTATTTGTTTGTTGCAATTATGCTAACATTTTCAAACCCAATGCTTGTGTAGGAGTGTTGTTCTATTGAGTGGTGGTTTATTCCTAGGGTTATTCTTTTGTGAAAATCAATTATTTTTTCTTTGTTGAGTCCATTATCATCAAAAATTTCTTTAATTATTTCTTTGAACGGTTTTGGGGATTGGGATAATCTTGCAACAATTAAACCATGTGCTTCCCCCATGTTTTCGCTAGTTAAATTTAAGTCAAGTTTTTGTTCGTTAGCAACTTCCGCCACTAAATCATCAATTATTCTAATTACTCTCTTCCCCATTTTCTCCCACCCTTAAAAATTAACTCCTTTCATTTTATTAAATAATCCTAACCTTTGAAATTTTTTTTTTGAAGATTTCTTTTTATGTACTTTGTTTCTTTTCTTTCTTTGGTGGAAGTAGTATGTTTGAGAATGTAAAGAAAGTTGACCCCTTAATTTATGATTATATTTTGGCTGAAAAAGAGCGTCAAATGGAGGGAATTGAGTTAATTCCTTCAGAGAATTTGGTTTCACCCGCAGTGCTAGAAGCACTTGGTTCTTATCTCACTAATAAATATTCAGAAGGGTATCCGGGGCGTAGGTATTATGGTGGGAATGAGGTTGTTGATAAAGTTGAGCAATTAGCAATTGATAGGTTGAAGCAATTATTTGGGGCAGAGCACGCTAACGTTCAACCAAATAGTGGTTCTCCTGCAAATATGGCTATGTATTCTGCTCTTCTTAATGTAGGGGATAAAGCAATGGGTTTAAAGTTAACCGAAGGGGGACACTTAACTCACGGGCATAAAGTAAATTTTTCTGGAAAATTGTATAACTTTGTTCAGTATGGGGTTTCAAAGGAAAGCGAGATGCTTGATTATGACGAGATTAGGAAAAAGGTTTTGGAAGAAAAACCAAAGCTCTTACTTTCAGGTTACACTGCTTACCCCAGAAACATTGATTTCAAAGAATTTAGGAGTATTGCTGATGAAGCTGGGTGTTATTGTGTAGCGGACATTGCTCACATTGCTGGGCTTTGTGCAGGAGGAGTTCACGAGAACCCAGTTCCTTACTTTGATGTAGTTACCACCACTACTCACAAAACCCTAAGAGGGCCTAGGAGTGCGGTTATAATGTGCAAGAATGAGTTTAGTGAAAAAATTGATAAAGCGGTTTTTCCAGGACTTCAAGGAGGGCCTCATGAACACGTGATTGCTGCTAAAGCAATTGCTTTTGGCGAAGCACTCAAGCCAGAGTTCAAGGATTATGCGAGCCAAATAGTAAAGAACGCAAGAGTTCTTGGAGAAGCTCTTCAAGATTATGGTTATAGATTAGTAACTGGGGGGACTGACAATCACCTTATTTTAGTTGATGTGAGAAAGAGTGGGGTTAGTGGGATTGAAGCAGAGAAGGCCTTAGAAAAAGCAGGTATTTATTGTAACAAAAACACAATTCCTTTTGAAACCGGTTCTCCTTGGGACCCTAGTGGAATTAGAATTGGTACTCCTGTTTTAACTACAAGAGGGATGAAAGAAAGCGAAATGAAAGAAGTTGCTTCTTTTATGCACTTGGCTCTCAAAAACAAGGATAATGATGCAAAGCTTGCAGAAATCAAAAATAAAGTGAAATTGTTTTGTAATAATTTTATTTTTTATAAATAATTTCTTCTTTAATTTTGTTTTTTTTTGTAAAGTAGTTATTCTTCTTTAATTTTTTTATATAAAGTAGTTATTTCTTCTTCAATTTTGTTTTTTTATAAGCAATTCATTCTTTATTTTTTTTAAAATAATTTTTTTTAAAACAAAAAGTATTTTCTTTTTTACCCTCAAAGTTATTCCAAACAATTTTTGTTTATTTTGTTTGATTTTCTTACTAATTTCTCTTTTCTTGGACCATTTTTTGGTTCACTATTTATTTATTATTGTTTTTTAGTTTTGTTTTCAAAGTTGTTGATTTTTGAGAGTAAGCTTTTTATAGGGGAAAATTCTTTGAGTATTCAGATTGAAAAATTAGGTTTAGTTAGTGGTAAATTAAGTTGGGGTGTTGCCTTTGCCTAAGTATGTAATTAAGAGGGATGGTTCTAAAGCGATTTTTGAAGAAAATAAAATAGCTTTAGCTATTTGGAAAGCGGTTGTTGCTGTTGGGGGAAATGACAAAGAGAAAGCAAATGCAATTGCAAAGGATGTTGTTGCTAAATTAAATGAAAAATATGGGGCAGAAGGAGTAGTTTCTGTTGAAGAGGTGCAGGATACTGTTGAAACTTCTTTAATTAAAGGGGGCCATGATAAAACCGCTAAAGCGTATATTCTTTATAGACATCAAAGAGAATTAATGAGAAAGACAGAGGATATGGTTAATAATTTTGAATTAGTTAATCAATATGTTTCTCAAGAGGATTGGAGGGTTAGGGAGAACTCTAACATGGCTTATTCTTTGCAAGGAATGAATTTCAATATTGCTGGGAGAGTTATTTCTAATTATTGGCTTGGAAGAGTTTATCCTAGCGAGATTGCTTCTGCTCACAAGAGTGCAGATTTGCATATTCACGATCTTGATTGTTTGGCCGCTTATTGTGTGGGGTGGGATTTGAAACAATTGTTGCTTGAGGGTTTTACTGGAGTGAGGGGTAAAGTTGCTTCTAAACCAGCTAAGCATTTAAGATCCGCTCTTGGCCAAGTAGTGAATTTCTTTTACACTCTTCAAGGGGAAGCTGCTGGTGCTCAAGCGTTTAGTAATTTTGATACTTATTTAGCTCCTTTCATTAGGTATGATAATTTGAATAGGGCTCAGGTTAAGCAAGCTATTCAAGAATTTATTTTCAACACCGCGGTTCCTACTAGAGTTGGTTTTCAAACCCCTTTCACTAATATTACAATGGATTTGAAAGTTCCTTCTCATATAGCAAATGACCCTGTAATAATTGGGGGCAAGCCAATGGAGTTAACTTATGCTGATTTTCAAGAGGAAATGGATTTGTTGAATGAAGTTTTTTGCGAGGTTATGACTGAGGGGGATGCGAATGGAAGAATATTTACTTTCCCTATTCCCACTTATAATATTACTCCTGATTTTGAGTGGGATAATCCAAAGTATGATGGTATTTGGGAGATGACTGCTAAGTATGGTATTCCTTATTTTTCAAATTATGTTAATTCTGACATGAAGCCAGAGGATGCACGCAGTATGTGCTGCAGGCTTAGGCTTGATAATAGGGTATTGAATAAGAGGGGTGGGGGTTTGTTTGGTGCTAATCCTCTCACTGGTTCTATTGGTGTTGTTACTATTAATATGCCTCGGATTGGGTTCTTATCAAAAACAGAGGAAGAGTATTTCAAGAGATTGGGTAAATTAATGGATTTAGCTAAAGATTCTCTAATAATTAAGCGTAAAACTGTTGAACAACTAACTGAACAAGGCCTTTATCCTTATTCTAAATTTTATTTAAGAGGAGTGAAGGAACAAACAGGAGGGTATTGGACTAATCACTTTTCAACAATTGGTTTGCTTGGAATGAATGAATCTTTACTCAATTTTATGGGTAAGGATATTACTTCTAAAGAGGGGCTTGATTTTTCAATTAAGGTTCTTGATTTTATGAGGGATAAGTTGCAAGTGTATCAAAATGAAACAGGAGATATTTTTAATTTAGAAGCGACTCCGGGGGAGGGAACTTCAAGGAGGTTTGCGTGGGCTGATAAGAAAGCTTATCCTGATATTATTGTTGCTAATGAGAAACAATACAAGGAACACAAAGTTGCTCCTTATTACACTAACTCAACTCAACTCCCTGTCGGGAAATCTATTGAGTTGTTTGATGCACTTGATTTGCAAGATCCTCTTCAAACAAAATACACTGGGGGCACAGTGTTTCACATATTTTTGGGAGAGAGAGTGGCTTCAAAGGAAGCTACTAAGAATTTGGTGAGAAAGATTTCATCAAATTATAAAATGCCTTATTTTTCAATTACTCCAACTTTCAGTATTTGTCCAATCCATGGGTATCTTTCAGGAGAGCATGAGTA
>MWBC01000022.1 GCA_002068885.1 archaeon ADurb.Bin336 | reverse complement strand
GTTAACTCTAGAACCATCAGGAAGTCTAGCATCAAGTACCGCATTACTCCCCCCAAAATTCTTTTTAATTGTTAAAGCAATTTTTTGAATAACATCATCCAAATCCTTCTCACTAACCTCAATCTCAACTCTACACATCCCATAAACCTTATGAAAAACAAAAACCCTTTTAGGAGAATTAACCATTAACTCTTCCAAATCATCATCAAGAGAAAAAAAAGAAAATTGCCTCAAACCAATTGCATTATGCAAAACATACTCTGAAAATAATTTCTTGTCAACAATAAATTTTATTTTAGAAACAAACTTACTCAAAATATTAAACAACAAATCAAAATCATTTTTGGAAGGAAGTTTTTCATTCAAACCATTTAATTGAATATAAGAAACAACATCCTCTAAGAAATCTTCCTTAAAATCATTCAAAATTCCTTCAAACTTTTTTTTAGAAATGGAACCCTTTCTAATCTCCTTAACCAAAACATTTGCTAACTTCTTTTCCTTCTCTGAAAAAATAGGTTCTTTAGGAAAATAAAAATTATTTGCTAAACCCGCGTGAATCTCTGCAAAAGAATTACTTTCAAGGAGTTTTAATTTAACATCAGTAAACTTCATCAAAAAACACTTTTATATATATAAAAAAAGAAGTATATAAGTTATTCTAAAAAGTGAAAATAATGAAAAAAATGCTTTCAAAAGTACTAAAAAAAATAACTCCTACTAAAAAAGAAATACAATTAGAACAAGAACTAGTTGCACAAATTAGAAAAAAATTATCAAGAATAAAAGGAAACCACTCCCACTTAGAATGGTGCGGGTCAAGTGCAAGAGGAACCCACCTAAGTAAAGACAAAGATATTGATTTATTTTTAATGTATGAAAAAAACATAAGCGAAGAAGAACTAAAAAACGAAGGACTCGCAACAGCAAAAAAATTGTTTAGAGGATTCAAATGGGAAAAAGCATACTCCCAACACCCATACATAAGAGGAATAATAAACGGATTCAAAGTAGAAATAATTCCAAGTTACTTAATAACAAACGCAAATGAAAAAAAAAGTGCAGTGGATAGAACCCCCTTACATAACAAATTCTTACTAGAAAAAATGAGTGAAGAACAAAAAAAGGATACAAGATTATTGAAACAATTTTTGAAAGGAGTAGGGGCATATGGAGCGGATCTAAAAAATTGTGCATTGCCAGGGTACGGAGTAGAATTACTAATCCTACATTATGGTTCATTCAAGAAAGCAATAGAAGGAATAAACGAAATGAAACCAAGACACATAATTAAATTCACAGACAAAATAAATGAAGAAGGAATAAAAAATATTTTAAAAAATCAAAACAACCCACTAATAATAATTGACCCAGTAGATGATAAAAGAAATGTTGCCTCTGCACTAAACGAAGAACAATTCCAAAGAATGATACACGCTTCAAAAGAATTCTTAAAAAAACCAAACATCAAATTCTTTTTCCCTAAAAAAATAAAACCACTACCCCTAAAAAAAATTAAACAATACTTAGATCAAAAAGAAATAATTGCAGTAAAAATGCCTTTCTTAAAAAGCGAATTACCAGATATTTTTTGGGGACAATTAAGAAGAGAAGAAAAAAAACTAAAAAACCAATTAGAAGAAAATGATTTCAAAGTAACTCGTTCAACTACATGGAGTAATGAAAAAGATGTATTCATGCTATTTGAACTTGAAACACTAACCCTGCAAAAATCAAAAAAAATATTTGGGCCAAGAGCAAGTGATGAAGAAAACTCAAAAAAATTTTTAGAGAAAAAAAGAAAAATTATTTCAGGGCCAAGAATAGAAAATGAAAGATTAGTACTAGAAACAGAGAGAGAATATACTAACGCAAAAGAATTTTTGGAAAAAGAAATAAAAAAAGAAGCAAAAATAGAACAAAAAACTATTAGAAAAAGTTTGAAAAAAGCAAAAGTACTTGGAGAAAAAGAACTACTAAAAGAATACAAAAAAGATTTTGCAAAATACTTAACACAATACCTAATTGGAAAAGAAAGATTTGAATAACAACAAAAATAAAATACTCAAAAAAAAATTCAAACTTTTTTCTAAAAAAACAATTACTTATTAAAAAAATAATAAAAACGGGCCTGGAGGGAATCGAACCCCCATCCCGAGATCTCTTCAAAAAAACATATTATTTTGCCGAAGTCTCGTCGCTTAATCCATTGGCACACAGGCCCCGATTTATTTTTTAACCCCAAAATGAACCTTTTTAAAGGTTCTACTAAAGAATTATTATACTTGAGAGTTTAAAAGTCTTGTTAAAAGGTGAGAATAATGAAGACATGCACAACATGCAATAAAGTTGTTACAAGCAACCACATTGAGTTTAAGTGCCCTAGTTGCGGAAAAACTAACATAGTGAGATGCGCAAGTTGCAAAGAAGATTCAAAAGAATACAAATGCAAAGAATGTGGATTTGTTGGGCCTTAGGCAATAAAAAAGAAGGGAAGAAAAATGGGAAAAATAATGGTAATATTCAAGGTTTTTACAGACCCTGAAAACTTGGATGCTGTTGAAAAATCCTTAAAAGAAATAACTCAAGGAGAATTCAAGGATTTGAAGAGAGAACCAATTGGGTTTGGGATAGAAGTTATAAGAGTAGGATACTTAATTTCTGATAAAGAAGAAGGGGTAATGAATAAATTAGAAGAAGCAGTAAAAGCAGTACCACTAATTAACGAAGCAGAAATAGAAGTTACTACAATAATATCTTAAAAAAACTCTTTTTTGAAAAAACAATGTAAGGGAAACCCCCTGCTTGTTTTTAATTATTAACTAAACAAGAATAATTTATGATAAATTCAATAACATTAACTAATTGGAGAACCCACAAAGAAAGCACACTTGAATTTGGAAAAGGAACTAATGTAATAATAGGAGTAATGGGTTCAGGAAAAAGCTCAATAGTAAACGCAATAAGTTACTCCTTATTTGGAACATTCCCCCAACTAAAAAACAGGAGTGTTTCACTAGAAGAAATAATAATGAACAAACCCAACCCCCAAAACCAAGCCAAAACAAAACTAGAATTCACTCAAAATGATAAAACATACATTGTGGAAAGAATAATTAAAAGGGATTCTGCAAATGAAGCAAATTTATACGAAGATAAAAAATTAATTGCAGGGCCAAAACAAAAAGATGTTAATGAAAAAGTTGAAGCATTACTAGGAATTAATTACGAGTTGTTTAGTAGAGCGGTGTATGCAGAACAAAACGAAATGGATTTTTTCTTAAAATTAACCCCCTCTGAAAGAAAGAAAAAATTTGATGAAATACTAGAACTAGAAAAATATGAAGAAGCAAGAAAAAATGCAACAACTCTTCAAAACAATTTAACTAAAGAAAACAAGCAAAGAGAAGAATTCATAAAACAACAAAAAGAAACAATCCAAGCACAAGAAGAAGAAAAAATAAAAAAACTAATTCAAGAAGAAGAAACATCTTGCAAAAATTTGGAAGAAAAAAAAAGG
Source organism: archaeon ADurb.Bin336 (assembly GCA_002068885.1). GTDB lineage: Archaea > Iainarchaeota > Iainarchaeia > Iainarchaeales > JAAZKV01 > JAAZKV01. The sequence goes on along the minus strand of MWBC01000022.1, from coordinate 7,983 downwards.
AACATCCAAACAAAATTACCCTTAATTGAAAAAGAGTACAATATTTTACTTGAAAAAGAAAAAACAGAAAAAAAACTAGAAGAAAATATTACTAAAATAGTTGAAAGAATTAATTCAATAAAAGAATTCCTTAAAAAAAATGAATTAATAAATGAAGAAAAAATATTGAGTGAAATTAATTCACTAAAAAAAGAAGAAGAATTAACCAAAAATGAATTAATTAAAAAAGAGGAATTACTACAAACAGAAATTAAGAAAGAAAAAGAATACAAAAAAATAAAAGAAATTTTAATTAAATTTGAATCAAAAATAGAGTCCCTAAAAGAAGAATTTTCAAAAACCGAAGCATTGCCAAAAAACATTAAAGAAAAAATTGAACAAAACAAAAAACTTGAAGAGGAATTGAAAATAAAAAAAATGGAAATTGAAGAAATGGAAAAAAAAGTATTAGCAAAAGAAAAAGAAATTGGGGAAGAAATAAAGGTAAAAGAATTTGAAATTAATAAAATAAATAAAGAAGAAAAAGAAATTAGTCAACTAAGTGGAAAATGTCCTTCTTGCAAACAAGAACTAACTGAAGTACATAAAAATAATTTAAAAAAAGAATTAAACGAAAAAAAACTTTCTTTAGAAAAAATATTAAATGAATTAATTAAAGAAAAAAATGCTAATAGCGAAGAAAAAACAAAAATAAATAAAGAAATACAAGAAATAAAAGAAAAAATTGAACAAAATACTAAAGAGAAATATCAATTAGAATCATTTGAAAAAAAAGCTAAAGAAATTGAAGAAAAAACAATTCAACTAAAAGACCTTGAGGAAGAAACTCCTAAATTAAAAGAACAAATTAAAGAACTTGAATTTAGTGAAGAAAAACTTGAAAATATTAGACAAAAAAAGAATTTAATTGAAAAAAAACAAAGTGAATTAATCAACAATATTAAACTAAAAGAACAAGAACTCAAAAACGCAATTGAAAAAAAGAATAAAGAAGAGCAATTAAAAAAAGAGGAAAAAGAATTGGAAATAAATAAAAAAAACAGGGTGGAAAATTCTTTTGATAAAAAAATACTTGAAAAAACTAGGGAAGAAATGTATGCTCTAAAAAGCGAGTTTGATGTGTTAACTGAAAAAATAAAATCCAAAACAGAGTTGATGAATAGTTATAATGAGAATTTGAAAAAAATTGAATTAATAAGAAAAACTATTGAAGAACAAGAAAAACAAGTTGCAAAATCCTTGCAAGCAGGACAACAAATAGGAATTTTCTCTAATTGTTTAACAGCAACACAAATAGAATTAAGGGAAGTGATGCTTGATACAATCAACAAAGCAATGACAACAATTTGGCAAGAGATCTACCCTTACAAAGATTTTACTAACGCTAGGTTGAGTGTTGTTTCACAAGGGTATGATTTAGAGGTAATGACGAGGGACAATGAATGGATTAGGGTGGAGGGGATACTTTCTGGAGGAGAAAGAAGTGCAGCTGCACTTTGTATAAGAATTGCTTTCTCACTAGTACTAACCAAAAAATTATCAATGTTGATTCTTGATGAACCCACACACAATTTGGATTCTAACGCAGTGGCTAAATTAAGTGAAATGCTAAGAGAAGAAATGCCTAAATTAGTAGAACAAATATTTATTATAACTCACGAAAAAAATCTTGAAAAAGCAGCTTCAAGCAATTTATACTTGCTAAAAAGAGATAAGGATAATGATGGGGCAACACAAATAGAAGATATATCAATGAATTAAAAAAAATAAAAAAAACAAATAAATTACTTTAATTCATTTGCTTTCTTCTTCTTTGCTTCTCTAACAATATAACCAGCAAGAATATTTCTTGTTGTCTTTGATAAGTGCAAATCTTTAATATTATTTAACTCAGCTTTATTCTTTTCAAAATTATCTCCAAACTTATCAGGGAACTCTTCAATCAAAACTTCTCCCTTATATTTAGTTTGTTTAGCTACTGATTTACCCATTTTAAAACCACCAAAAATTAAACTAATTCAATCCTCTCCACTCTACCATTAGGGAATTTTCTTAAAACTGAAAGAGGCAAAACTTTTTGAGCCAATTCCTTTTGAGCTACTTCAAGCATACTAAGTTCACTAGTTCTCTTAACCAAAGGAGGCGCTCCAAGCGACAATTGCAAAGATCTTGCACTCAAAACTCTGGTTAATTCAAATCTTGTAAGTCTAGCCATAAAAACAACCCTATCTAATACAATAATCTTCATAAAGCAACCTTTAAAAACGTAGCTAAAAACCCTAAAAAATACTAAAAACTTGGAAAAAATTAAAGAAATTAGGGGAGAAATAGAATAACAAACTAAAACTTAAAATAATAAAATGAATTTATATAAAAGAAATTACCACATAAAAGAAATTATACAAATTTTTTGTTCTTACCCCCAGCAAACCCACTTATTTGAGGTTGAGGCAAAGCGTGTTTTTGAGCAAAGGATTTTGTTAAAGATAAAGAAGAAAACCCCTTAACAAAAGCATTACTTTTATTTGCATGAATAACCCTATACCCCTTGCTTTTTGAAAACTCTAAAAACTTGAAAAGGGTTGCCTCTTGAATAGAAACAATTGAACAAGCTAATGAATAAGAATAAAATTTTGAAGAAGAATTTGTTAAATGAAAAGGAATATTAAAAAAAATTGATTTTAAAGAATCACGCAAAATTAAGGAATAAAAAAAACCAAAAGTTTTTTTTGGAAAAAGACGCTCTTGATTGGAATTAATAAGAGTATTTAAAGAAGATAAAATTGAATTAATTACACTAACTTCTTTTGAAAAAAAACTCTCTTTATTCTTACAAAACCAATCCAATTCATGAACACTACTAGAAGAACTATTTTGGGAAAATGATAAAGAAGGCTTATTCAAAACAATTTTAGCACCACCATTCTTAACCAAATTTTTTGCATCATTAATAGGAACCAAACAAAAATCCCCTTTAAAAAAAGGCCCAATTGGAAAAGATGTTAAGAAAAACTCTTTCTTTTTACTCGCTCTTAAATCCTTAAAAGGCATTTTTTTGTGAAAACTGAAAGAAAAACTTGGAGAAGAAGATTCGAAGAAAAAATTATCTACTAAAAATTCTACTCTAATTAAAGAAGAGGGCAAAATATTATTTGAATCAAGAGTGAGGGGAGTACAACAAGAACAATTCTTTGAATCTGGGCCAATATTGAAAAAATTTTTTGAGAACAAATCAAACCAAATGGAAGAAAAATCAATTTTTGATAAATTATCTTTTTTGCAAAGGGGTTGAAAACCCTTATCTGAAAAAATTTCTTTTTCACAATCAAAAGAAATCCATTGAGCATTTTTAAAGAAAATTTTTTCAATGAACAATTCTATTTTATCTTCTAATTTATTTGGAATTGAGTTAATAGGAACTACTAAGAGGTTACTCCAAACAGCAGAGTTAATTAAATCAATTACTTGTTCTTCATTAATTCTAAGGGCATCAGAAAAAGAAAGTTCTTTAGTTAAAAAATAACTCAAATCAAACTCATCCAAAAAATTTTGGTGAGAGAGAAGAGTTAAATCAACTTTAAACAAACTTCCCCCAATTTCTTCAAAAGCATCAAAAAAGGACCAATTTTTTTCTATTAAAAAAGAACGAGAAGGGTCTAACAATATTGGTTTTTTATTTAATAAAATAGAAATTAAATTAGAAATTTTTTTTAAATCAGAAAAAGAAAGAGTTCTTAAAACCAAAAAATTATCCTCTTCTTCTACACTAAATCCTTTGAAACCAGAGTCAAGAATTAATTCAACAAATTTATTTTTATCTATTGAAGAAGGAATGCGAATGAAAGGAAAAAAACGAAAACGATTAACTAATTTTTTATTCTTAGAAGAGAATTCTACCAAAATCTCGTGCTTATTTTCAAAATAACTTACTTTTGTTAAATATACAAAAGAAGAGCTTTTTGAATTAAAATTACCAAAATTTAAATCATTTAACTGCATACAATCCAAAAATTTTGGTTATTTAAAAAGAATTCGAGAGTGAATTTCCGGCGTAATAAATTAACTCTTTATGTTGGACATATTTTTGGATCTAATTTTTAAAATTTTTATTTTAATTTAAAATCTTATTTAAATTTTAATTTAAAAATCCTAATTAAAAAATCTTAATTAAAAAATCCTAATTCAAAAATCCTAATTAAAAATTCTTATCCAAAAGTGTTAGTTATTTAAAAAAGTGTCCAAGAAATGAAGAGTATTGTTTATGGGAAAAATTGTGTTTTTAAGAGTTAATAATTTTAGAGGAAGGAATTAGAGGAATGTATTTACATCATCATTTAGTTGTTCTTCTCTTGCAACAAATTCCTTTGCAGATTCTTCAAGAGTAGTTTCGTGCCTACTTGGTTGTGAAGTTCTCTTCCTAACTTTGAAAAAAGTTGGAGCACCAACTGCTTCCCCCACAATAAGTGCTTCCCCCACTCTAAGCGAAGAAATAGAATTAATACTCGCCCTATCAAGCCCTTCACAAGATTGAGCAATGTGATCCAAATCATAAGGATTAGTAACTCTTAGAATTAAATTAGTATTACAATTAGCAAGAGTAGTAGTATCAAGTCTTTTAGGCCGTTGAGAAATCACTACCAAAGAAGCTCCGAACTTTCTACCCTCTCTAGCAATAGTTCTTAAATAACTCCTTGCAACTGCGTGTTCACTTGCTGTCCCTTCAGGAATAAAATTGTGCGCCTCTTCAACAAACAAAGCAAAAGGAGGAATTTTTTTACCAAACCCTCTTCTCTCTTTGAACAATTTATCTGACAAGTACGCAACCAACACTTGCTTCTTCTTTTCAGAAATAATTAAATTCAAATCAATTACCACTAACTTCCCTGGTTTAACAAAATCAATTATACTTGGTTCATCAATTTTTCCAAAAATATTTAATTCCTCAAGGTCACTAACAATTCCAAATAAAGAACTCTGGGTTTTTTCATTATCAATATTATTAACCTCATTCTTAACATCAATCAAATCAAAAGGCCCCGAACCCGATCTCATCTCTTCCCTTAATTTATTCAAAATTCTCCCTAACGCTCTTTTTTGATTAGGAGTTAACTCCACCATAGAAGAAATCATATGCACACTAACTTTTGACAAAGCAATTTTTATTTTAGAACCATCAATAACTTTTGTTCTTGAAGAAAAATCTACTAACCCACTTAATTCCCCATTGTTTACTAAAGGGTCACCAAAACAAGTGTATTCCCCATGAGTATCAAAAACAACAACTCCTATTTGCCCCTGTTCTTTTTTTCTTGACAAAAGTTCTTCTAAGAGAACCGAAACACAATAAGATTTACCCGCCCCACTAGTAGCAATAACTGATAAGTGTTTTTGAAGAAGTTTTGAGAGATTCAATTTCAATTCAACATCGTGAAATTGTAAACGCCCCAAATTGAGTCCATCCTCTTGAACAGACAAAAACTTTTTGATTCGCTTATTATCCGCACAAAAAACTTTCGCCCCTGGAGAAGGGGGAAAAGTTGCTCTTTGAATTACCCCATTAAAAAAAACTCCAAGTGGTTTAGCGTTAGCAACTAAAAACTCCCAATCAGCGCAAGGAAAATTTTTTTCAAGCTCTTCCCCAATAACCTTAACCGAATCAGGCCTCTCAAAATACCTATTAGTTTTAACAACATCTTCTACTAAAAGCATCATTACTCCTTCAGAGTAATCAATCTCAACAAACATCCCCTTATGCACTTTGCCATTATTCACCACAAAAGAAATTTTGCTTGGAGAAGGACCCTCAATAGTAGAAACAACTGTTCCTAAATGCTCACACATAATAAAAATAAACAAGTTAGTTGTTTTTAAATTAGTGGGGAAGTAAATTGCCAAAAGAAATTATTTTAATTTGAGTTTTGAGCGAGTAGCAATACCCATACCACTCACACCCTTGCTTTTCTTAGCTTGTGCCCTAGCTAACTTAGCGCGTTTCGCATTTCTTAATTTACTTGCCTTAACCATTGCACTAGCCCTCTCCATCTCAACTTTTAGCTTATCGGATTTTAATTTCAATTCAGTAGCCATTTCATTTGCTTTCTTTATTTGTGGCGAAAGAATTTTATCAATTTTTCTTCTCTTCTCAACTTCACTAACCATCCCCCAATCCCTCAAGCACTTTATCAATATCCCTTAGCGTACTTAACTCAAAATCTGGTTTGATTTCTGCAAAATCAAAACTCTTCTTAGGCCTATTAATCCAAACAGAAGGTATTCCAAAATTCTTTGCCCCAGTAATATCACTCCTCAAAGAATCCCCCACCATCAAACACTCACTAGGTTTTACTCCAAAGTGATTCACCACCGCTTCAAACATTTTTGGATTAGGTTTTATTTCCCCAATCTCATAACTCAACCCCAAAAAATCAAAATAATTTGATAACTTTAACTTAGCTTCAATTTTTTCAAAAGTTAAATTCTCTGTGTTAGTTAAAAGAGCTAATTTGTACCCCTTGTTCTTTAACTCAACAAGAGTAGGCAAAACATCATCAAAAAAAACAATCTTGTCAATCCTATTAACATAAATCTCATACAACATTTGCTCAAGCACAACCCCCTTAGCAGAAAACCCTGACAAAAAATCTTTCCTAAGCTCCTCATAATCACCATACTTTTTCTTCTGAGTTAACTCCTCATACTTTTTTATAAAATCACCCAACGAAGAAGATTCCCCATTATTAATACTACTCTTCTTAACCAGAGAAATCAAATGAGGCCAATCAATAGTAGCTGGAATCAAAGTATTCCACAAATCAAAAATAACAACCTTAATCATAACAAAAATAAGTTCCAAAAACTTAATATAACCAACTAACTTAATGAATTGACTTTACCCAAACGGCCTATTATTTCTCCTTAACTTAACCTTGCCCCCAAGTTTATCCACCAACCTCTCATACACCACATTAATTTCTTGCTCACTCAACCCCGCCCTAATATCAGCTTCTATTAAAACACTAGGAAAAGAATACTCTTTGTGAATAGAGGATAATGCAAGAACCACACCTGCAACTTCACTAGCTACTCTCTTTAAATCACTCCCCTTATTTAACACAAACTCAACTCTTAAAGGTTTATCAAACAAAGAACACTTAATATAAAAAACAAAAATACTATCCGCCCACTCAACAGAATAATCCTTCAAAATTGCGTGAGAAGAAGAATTAGTATAAGGAAAAGCAAATGTTCGCTCACCACAATTCAAATAATAATCAAGCAAAGAAGCATCAAACACACCATCAAGTAACTTTGAATCAATTTTAACAGAAGTGCTTGGAATCACTTCCTCTTGCAATATTTGTCTAAACCTACTCCCCCTAGAATCCTCCACACACCCCATCAAAATAGTTGAATTGTTCTTTGCAACAGAATAAAGCAACTCAAATAACTTCACTACTGAAAAATAATCATTACTAACCCCAGAATCTTTCCTTGGTTTATCTTGATACTGGGGAACTAAAGAACCATCAATGAACAAATACTTTGGCTTATACTTCTTAATGACTTCAATTGCACAAGAAATTTCTTTCTCCAAACGAACAAGAGAAATACTTTGAGATTCCTCATCCCTCTCAAGCCCACTCTTCAAAAGAATAGGCTGGGGGAAAGAAAAAGGGGAAGGGTGATAAGAGGAAGAAAAAAGAGCAGAATCCTTATAATCAAAAATAACTCCCGCGGTTTTAATCAAAACAATATCAAGAAAAGAAAGCTTCTTTGAAACAAACCCCGAATCCACTCCCCCCACCGAAAAATTTAGCGGAGAACTAACAACAGGAAGAACTAAGGACTCAACCCCATTAGGAGAAGCGCTTTGCTTAATAGGCAAGAGAAAAGAAGCCACTTTTTCATTAAAAGAATGCCTCTCTTCAACCGCACTAACAACCCCACTAAAAAAATCTTCAAAAACCACTCCTGCCACCCCCC
>MWBC01000021.1 GCA_002068885.1 archaeon ADurb.Bin336 | reverse complement strand
AATTAATAAGTTGGGATAGTTTAAAAAAATAAGCTATTCATTAATACAAAAAATTATTAATGCAAAAATTATTAATACAAAAAATATTTATTAATAGAAAAAACAAATAAAAAAATAATCTAAATTAAATAAACCTTTAATTTGAAAAAAATTAAAATTAAATTTTTAATTTAACAAGTTAAAAACTTTTAATCTAACAAATTAAAAAAATTAGATTTAAACTAACAAATCAAAATAAATCCTAATCTAAAAATTAAAATAAATCCTAATCTAAAAATTAAAATAAACCTTGATCTAAAAATTAAAATAAACACTAATTTCAAAAAAATTAAAATTTAAAAAGTAATAACAAAACACATAATAAATTCAGCAATTAAAAAAAAAGCAATAACAAAAATTAGATTTGTTTCTGCAATTTTAGAATTGTTTCAACCTCAATTTCTGTAGTAAATTCAATTAGTGTTTTAACATAATCTTTAATGCTTTCAATATTACTTAAATTATTTTTTTGAGCTGAATTAACCACATTTTTTAACACTTCAGCTTCCCTTTCTTTTGAAACAATTAATTCTTTTATTTTCCCAACATCAGTTTCTTTTTTTAACACAGGATTTAAATTAATTTTTGTCCAAGCAACTTGTTGCCCAAAACCAACTAAACGCTCATTTAAATTTAACACATTCTCCACATCAATTTTAGTAGTTTCTCCATAAGTACTCCTATTATCATCATTCACACAAATCTCATACAACATTTTTTTGTACAACTCAATTATTTCTTCTTCTTTATTCAAATCAAATCCAACAAACCCTTCATTAATAATAGGTGGTTTAATTAATGGTTTGTCTAATTCACTTGCTTTGAACAAAAAAGGTTTTTGTTGATTGTACAAAAATCTACCAAATTGTGCATCCAAATCCTGAACTTTTTTTAACCTATACATAAACCAAGTTCTTTTATTATAAAAAATCTCGCTAAAAGTACTCAAATTTAGAGGAAACCTTGACCTAGTTTTTAACCCTAACATTATTTGTTCGGTTAAATAATCTCCCCTCATTCTTAACTCCACTAAACTAATTCCCCTATCCATCCTATCCACCAAACATAAAGAAAAAGAGTTTTTATTAATTTAACTAATTTTAGTTGAAAAAAACCTTAACCAAACTTTTAAAAAGAGCCCTAAAAATAAATTAGTTATTATAAAAAGCTTTTTTAAAAAAAGGGCCTATAGCCCAGTGGATAGGGCGACTGCCTTCTAAGCAGTAGGTCGAGGGTTCGATTCCCTCTAGGCCCGCTTTTTTGCAAAGGAATGCTTTTTAACTAAAAAGCATTAATATTTATTATGAATAAAAAAACGCTTACAACAATTCTAGTAATTTTTGCACTTATAATAATTGCACTTGCTTTTTTTATTCCAAGTGATTTTGTTGAAGAATTTGGTGTTTTTGTTTATGCTATACCAATAGTTTTAGCGGTTATTTTACTTGGATTGGCTTTTACTTTGCGCGAAAAAAAAGAAAATAAAAACGAGAATAAAAATGAAAATAGTGATTTGATTTTGGAGAGGCAACAAACAATTAATGCAATTAAACAAGCTGAAAGCGATTTTTTAAAACACAAAATAAGTAAAGAGACATTTGATAAATTCACTAGTGAGAATAATGCTAAATTAATTTCTATTGAAGCTAAAATTGATATTCAAAAAAATAAGGGTGCAAAAAAAGAAGAGATTAAGAAAAATGTTTCAGTTTCAAGTGATAAAAAAAAGGTGTTGAAAGGATTGCTTGAACAAAAACAAATAAAAGTAACTGAATTAAAAAAAGCAGAAGCTAGTTTTTATCGTAGAAAAATTGATGAAACTACTTTCAAAAATATTTCTTCTCAAATAAAACAAGAAATTATTACTATTGATGCTCAAATAAAAGGAATTCAAGATAGTGAAGAAATAGAGTTACTTAAAAGACAATTAAAAGAAGGGGCTAGGGAAATTGCTAAACAAAAAAAGATTTCTAAAGAATTGAAGAAAAAAGATTATTTGGATGAAATAGAGGAAGATTTATTAAAACAAATTAGTCAAATCTAAACCCGAATTTTTTAAATATTAAAACTATTTTTAAAAAAAAATAGGATTAGTGAATCAAATTTTTTCAAAAAATCTATTAAAAAAGTTTTTTACTTCAACAAGTTTTTTTGAATCAAATTCAAACATACTACAAAAAGATGCTGAATCAATTGGTTTAATTCCCTTCATTGATAACAAACTAGTTAATTTTTTTAATTCAAATCCATGTAATATCCCTGTTGAATACATTACAAATAAGGGTTTGGTTTTTTTGGAATTAAAAGTAATTTTTCTAATAAATGAATTAATCACTGGGGAAGAAGTCATTGCACCTACTATTGGGGTTCCAATTAAAACTAATTTATAATTATTTAATTCAGGCATTTTGTTTGAGAGAGTAATTTCTTTTTCTTTTTTGAATTGATCTTTTAAATGAAGTTTTTTGGTTGGAACTAAATTAAGGGTATCTACTAAAAACTTCTTCTCTTCCAAGAGTTTCTTTAACTCAAGAACAACTTTTTCTTCATTAGAAACTTTTTTTTGCTGATTGTTCTTTGGTTTAGTGAAAGAACTTTCATCATAATAAACTATTAATGCTTTGTTCAACAAAAACACCATTTTCAACTAATCACACACAAAAACCTAAATTGTATTTAACCAATTTTATTTTAGTATTATAATTAATCTATAGAAATTAATGTTATTTCAAATACTAATGTTTTTCCTGCTAATTTGTGATTGAAATCAATTTTTGCATTAGTATCAGTTTTTTCTATTATTGTTCCTGTATACACTCCTGTACTAACCATTAACCCAACTTCCATTTTATCAAAATCTGCGAAAGATTTTTTATCCACAGTAATTATCCTACTCTCATCATACACCCCATAAGCTTGTTCAGGTGGGATTGTAACTATTTTAGTTTCACCAACCTTCATTCCAACTACACCCTCATCAAACCCTTTAATCATTTGGCCCGCCCCAACATCAAAATCCAAAGGACTTCTCCCAATACTAGTATCAAAAATAGTTCCATCAAGCAACCTACCAGTATAATCAACAGAAACATGATCCCCTGCTTTTACTTTTTTAAAATCATTTAAATCATTATAAACTTTTGAATTAGAATCTACAGAATCCTTATTAACATCAAGTATCATTAAACCACTTCCCGAACTATAATCATTATTGCTTTGAATACAACCAAATAGTAATGTAATGAATATTACAAGAATGGCCATAATCACATAGTTTTTCATAAATAATTCTCCCCCCAAAACAATTAAAAACCAAAATACTACCCAACTTTTTCATTTAATAGCTCTTAAATAAAGGTATTGCTCTTCTGTTTTTACTCTTTCAATTTCCCTAAAACCAGTTTCTATTAAAAAATTTTTTAGAGTTTCTTCATCATACCCAAAGTAGTGGTGATCTTCAGCATAATTTTCAAACCCATATATTTTGTTCAAAGCCCACTCCTTTTTTTGCCCTGACTCATTTAAAAATAATTTACAAAAGCAAGCAATATTAGGAACAATTATTTCAAGAGTCCCTTCTTTTTTTAGAACCCTATACATTTCCCTTAAAGCAATTTTAGCATCTTTTCTAAACAAGTGTTCCAAAAAAAATCTTGAATAAACCTCACTAAACTCTTCATCTTTGAAAGGAAGATTCTTCGCATCCCCCACTACATCAGCATTAACATTATTCCTAATATCAAAATGAAGATAACCCTCTTTAGGTTTATTACCAGAACCAATTTCTAATTTACTCATAAAAAAAAACCTTTTTTTAAAAAATTGTTCAAAATAATGGTAATTTAGTTAAGAATTGGAAGTATTTTTAATCATTAGCCAATAGGCACTTTTTTAAATCTAAAACTCACTAATTAATCAGTGAAATACACATGTTTGGATTTGATGTAATTGATTACCTTTCAATGTTATTTGCTCAATGGGTAATAGTTTTTTTGATTAATGTAATCCCAGCAATGGCTCCCCCTACTTGGGCAGTATTATCTTTTTTTTATATTTCTACTCCCCAAAACATTTTTGTTTTAGTAGCAATAGGAGTAACTGCATCAACCGCTGGTAGATACGCCCTTGCAAAAGCAAGTGGTTTCATTACCCAAAAATTTGCTAATAGGGAAAAACAAAGAGAGTTTAATGCAATTGAGAAAAAACTTAAAGGCAAATCTACTAAAAAATTTGTATTCACTTTAATTTACTCACTAAGTCCACTCCCAAGTAATGCATTATTCATTGCTTTTGGAGCAACAAAAACAAGGTTAAGAGAAGTTCTTGCGGCCTTCTTGTTAGGCAGAACAATTAGCTATTTATTTTTAGTATTCACAACCAAACAAGTATTTACTTCACTAGAAGCAACTATGCAAGGAAATGCATCACTATGGACTATAATGATTGAAGTAATTGGAGTAATAGCAGTAATCGCATTCTTCTTCGTGGATTGGAACAAATTAATTTCTCTTGATATGCCTGGAGAAAAAGATGATAAATGGCCTAGAAAAAATAAGAAAAACTCTAAAAAAACTATTTAATAAAAACTTTTTGAACAACTAATTCAATTATACGCAGGGGTACAGAATTGGAAAACTGACTAGGTTGAGGTCCTAGGCCTTAGTGGCTGTGAGAGTTCGATCCTCTCCCCTTGCACTTCTTTTTCTTCGAAAAAGACCCAACATAAAATAAAATTTTATGTGCGACGCAAAATCCCCTAATTTTGCTACCTGCACTAGAAAAGAAAGCTAAAGCTAAGCTTCTTTTTTTGAAAGTTTAAAACAAAAAAAAACATTTTTAGTTATCTTTTTATAGTTAGAAAATATTCTAATATGGTGCAAATTAAGTAAAGAGGTGAGTGAATTGGCAGATTGTTTTTTTTGTGGAGCATTTGTGGGAGAAGTTAATGGAGATGGTGGTTGCAAGGGTAGGATTATTGGGGGAAGAGATATTTGCGAACAATGCTTAAGCGAGTTAAAATATTGCTTAGAAACAGTACCCTCAAAGAGTCCAAGTGAGAGAGAAATTAAATCAAGCGAAGAAGAAGATTTTGAAGAAGAGGATGTTGAAGAAAATATTAATGATGACCCCTTCACAGCTTCACCAAAAGTTTAAATTGAATTAAAATGAAAAAAGGTTTTTTTTGATGGATGCGAGTATTTGGTTAGGTGTGTTTCCTGCAATAATTTTATTCATTTATGGGATAGACAATTTTAGTAAAGAAATTCAACAAGCTGCAGGCACTCACTTTAAACAAGTAATTAAGTGGGCAACTAAAGGGCCTTTTAGAGCAACTTTTTTTGGAGCTATAATAACTGCCCTGCTTCAATCAAGTGCAGCTACCACTATTATTGTAATGGGTTTAGTTAACTCTGGTTTAATTAATTTCTCTCAAAGTATTGGACTAATTTTTGGAGCAAACATTGGAACAACAGTTACTGCTCAACTAGTTGCGTTAAATTTGATAGTTTATGCTCCTATTTTGATAATAATTGGATTTGGTTTAAGTTTGCTTAAAACCAAATATAATATTTTAGGAAAACCAATTTTCTATTTAGGATTATTATTATTTGCTTTGAATTTAGTTTCAATTTCTGTTGCCCCACTAAAAAATGATCCTGACTTAATAGCAATATTATCCTACACTAGTATTCCTATTTTAGGTATTTTTATTGGTTTTTTAATAACCAATTTATTCCAATCAAGTTCGGTTACAACAGGATTATTAGTAATAATGTCTCAAACTGGTTTGATTGGATTGGCTCAAGCTATCCCAATCATTTTGGGAGCAAATATCGCAAAAACTACTCTAAGTTTATTAGTTTCTTCAAGAATGGATATTTTTTCTAAAAGAGCAGCTGTTGCTCACTTTTTATTCAATTTTCTAGGGGTACTAATGTTTATCCCATTTTTAGGTCAATTTAGTGAATTAATTATCCAAATAGGGGGACCTCCTGCACAACAAGTTGCAAACGCACACTTAGTGTTCAATTTAATTACTGCATTAGTTTTATTGATTTTTATTAATTACTTTAGAATACTCGTTGAAAAAATTGTTCCTACAAAAGAAAAAGAAATTGTGTTAACTGCAAAGAATTTAGTTGATTTGGAGAATAAAAAACCAAGTGAAGTATTTGAAGCAGTAGTTAGTGAATTTAAGAATAACATGGAATCTTTAATTGAAATGATTAAGGAGAGTAAAAATATTTTGAATAATCCAACTCAAAATAATTTGAGGTTAATTAAACTAGATGCTTTAGTAGAATATATTTATGATGAAACTAAAAGAGTGTTGTTCCCAGTTAACAAAAAAAAGTTATCAAAAGATACTGATCAACAAGTAATTTTTTTGACACGATCCTCAAAAATTAGTTCAGAAATTGGAAAATTAATAAAGAAAATGAGTGAAGTAATTATGCTTGTTAGGGAAAAAGAAGCTGATTTTTCTGTTGAAGCTAAACAAGATATTGAAAAATGCTTAGCAGTAATAACATCAAACCTTATAATTGTAAAAAATAATTACCCTAATTTTGATGAAAAAAATTTGAGCGAAATGCGAAAAAATGACCAAGAATTAAGAGCTAATATAAATCAAGGATATAAAAATTATTTTTCAACATTCTCTCAAGATAAAATAATTCCAGGAAGTGCTTTTGTTGAAATACTTGATGCAATTCATGACATGGGGTTAAAAATAAGGGAATTAAGAAAAATGCCTAAATAAAAAAATTGAACTATTTCTTTTTAGTATTAACAATTTTTTTTATTTCACTTAACTCTGATAATACTTGTTTTTTGAACAATTCTTCTTGAACTTCTTTAATTTTTTTATCCTTTGATTCTGTTACATTAGCAACCATTACTCCAACAAACATATTAACCACAATCAAAGAACCAATTAAAACAAAACTAAAAAAATACACCCAAGCATAAGGATTACTTTCTAACGCCGCATAAAATACTATATCCCAATTAGTTAAAGTTACTAAAGTAAAGAGATTAATAATTGATGAACCCAAAGTACCCCACCTAACACTATCCACCGAACTAAACAAATGAACTCCTAAAACACCATAAACATAGAACAACATTAACAAGAGTAAAAATATGTTTGAAATACTAGGAATAGATCTTAACAAGGACTCTAAGATAAACTTTAATTCACTAAATTGCCGAACTAGTCTTAACACTCTTAATAACCTAGCCAATCTAACAACCGTAATTAAAGGCCCAATTCCTGGAACAAACGCAAGCACAACTACAGAAAAATCAAACAAATCCCATGGATTAAAAAAATACTTTTTGTAGTTAGGTGAAACAGCAATTATTTTTATCCCTGCTTCAACTACAAAAACCATTAAAGCAATTGTGCTAACTAAATTAAAGAAAAAACTTAGGAAAGAAAGTTGTGGGTAAGTTTCAAGACCAATTGTTAAAGAATTAATTAAAATAACTGCTAAAATTATTTGATTAAAAATTGGTTTTTTAACCAAATCAGCACAAAAATTCTTTATCTGCCTTACCTTACTATCAATATCGGCCTTACTAAAACCCATTTAAAATCAAAATAAAGAAGGATTAGCAGTTTATAATCATTTGTATTTTGGAGATTTCTCTTAAAAAAAAAATATTTTTTTCGTTAAGCGCAGAGGCCGAGATTTGAACTCGGGCTCCTGTTAAGGAATACGCTTGCTGTTTGCTTGTTGTTTTTTTCCAGGCGTACGCATTAGACCGCTCTGCCACCTCTGCTTAAATATAAACAAATTTCATTTGTTTGGTAGGTATAAGTGGGTTATAAATGTTTATTAATTAGTGGATTTGGAGTGTTTTTTTTGGCGGATTGTTTCAAAGCAAATTATTGGGGCGATTACGCTTATGGTGAAAAAACTTGTGGGTGGGTTCATTGGTAGTTTGATCATTAAATCCATTAATTCTTGTTTTTTCTTGCATAATCCAGTTGTTTCTGTTCCAAAAACAATTACTTGTTTTTTATTCGAAAAATCTATTTCAAATAAATCAATAGCATTATTGTTAGGAGTGGTTCCTATTATTAAGTATCCTTCTTTTTTCAAAAAATTTATTCTCTTAAAAAAATCTGGGTGAGTTGAAGTATTACCAAAATTAGGTTTTTCTTTAAAACCCTTAATCCAAGAATTGAGTATTCCTACTACTTTAGGGTGGTTTGTTTGAATGGAAGAACCAGTGAACTCAATTTTTAATCCAAGTGCTAATCCTAAGTGAATTATTTGAGCCATGTCTCTTGGGTCTTTTAGAGAATCAAACAAAAAAATTGTACCTTCATTTGAATTACTAGTTTTAACCATATTAAATTGGTTTAATGAAAAGAATTAAAATTGGTTTTGTGTAAATTAATTTGAATGAATTTAGTGAATAAGAGTTTTGGAGTAGTGGGTGCTTCAAACAATCCTAACAAATATGGGTATAAGGTGGTTGAAGCTCTCTTAAAAATATCTCCTAATGTGCACCCAATCAACCCAAAAGAATCACTAATATTAGGACAAAAGTGTTTTTCTGATTTGAAAAAAATTAATAAAAAATTAGATGTAATTGTTTTTGTCACTCCACCAAAAATCACGTTTGAGGTTTTAGAAAAAAATTTTTCAAAAAGCAATTTTTTCTGGTTCCAAATAGGTAGTTTTGATGAAGAGGTAATTAATTTTTGTAAGAAAAATAAATTATTATATGAAGATAAAAAATGCATTATTTTAGAGAGTGAAAAACAAATTTAATTGGCCCATGCTCTTTTTTGTAGTGCTTCGCGTTCTTTTTGATTCATTGATTCTAGAATTTCCAAAATTGATTTAATTTTTTCAACTCTTTGTAATTCCTCATTAACTCTTTTGGCCCCTTCAACATTTTTTATTTTTTCTTGTTCAGCTAAAATTGTTCTTAATCTATTTATTTCCGGGTTTAGTGCTTTTGAACTACCATGACTTCGAGCAATTGTTCTTGAAGCTACTCTTGGAGAAATACCTGCCTCTTTTGCTACTTTGGATAAACTCATTGCAATTTGTCTATCAGCTTCTTTATTCATATTGAGTTTGAGTATTCTTTGCACTTGACGCATTTCTTTAGCAAATTGTTTAGAATTAACTGGGGGATATCTAGTTGGGTACTTAAAAGAACCTTCTTTCAAAACCAATACTTGATTTGCTCTTGCTTTATTAGCACTAGCAACTCTGGCATTATTAATTGCTTTATTAGCAGGCAAAGCCAATGTTGTTGCAACTCCAATAACCCCCACCATTTTTCCAACTCTTGAGAATTTATTATGAGGTTTGGTAGAAGTAGTTGATTTAGTGGAAGAAATAGGTTTAGTTCGCAGAGCAGGTTTAGGTTTTGTTGCACGAGTAATAACTTGTCTACTAATTTTATTAGCACCACCTAAAACAGGAACTGATTTAGCAGGTTTAATTCTACCAAAAAAAGATGTCATCTTTGGATCTCTTGTTAATCTAACTTTCATAACATACTATTAACAAAACCCCTTTATTAATTTTATTAAAAAACATTCAAAATTAATTATTTGAAAAAATCAAATTGTTGAAATAATTTAACACAACTTAATTTTAATAGAAATATTATACAACAACAACTAATAAACAACAAATATAATTACGCTAAAACAAATTATGGTGTAAATAATATTACATTAAAAGTTAATTAACATTTAAAAGAATCAATTGAAGTAAATAAGTGTAGAGTGTGATTTGTTTTATGATTGAAGATTTGATTGGATTGGAGGTGATAGTCGCAACTATTTCGGCCAATGCAGGAGCTGATGCTGAAATAGTTGCAGCGTGATTTTATTCTTAAAATAAAATTATCAAAATAAATTAATATTTAAAATCATTAATATAAGTTAGCGTTTAAAATTATTGAATTAAAGTTATCAAGGTGAAAAAATTATTGAATTAGAGTTATCAAGGCAAATTGGAACTAATTCCTAAAAAAACTGCTTTTTAGAGGCAAATTAGCCCTTTTTTTGAGTAATCCTTTTATACTAGAATATTTCTCTTCTATTCTAGACGTAATGTCAATTACCCGGAGGGGTTAATGATGGGACTATTAGATAAAGTTAGAGGAAAGCCAAAGAAAAAAGCATTTGGAGGATATTGTATAAATTTCAAAGGAAGAACTGAAACTCTTGAAGAAGTATTTGGTTCTAAAGATATTGCTCCAAGTGAAATGACAAAATTGCTTTGGGCTTTTGTAAAGAAAAATAAATTATCAGGAAAAAAGTAATTCTGATTAAAAGTGGATTTTAATTCTTGGGGATTTTTTCTCCAAGAAAAAAAATCTAAAAACTATTTTTTTAAATTTTGATTTTAATTATTGATTATCTAATAATTACTACTTTTATTTAATTAATTTTATTACTCATTTTTATCAATTAATTTTATTTTAATTATTTATTTTGATTTTCTGATAATTAGTTTGATTGTATAATTTTATTAATTAATTTTGGTTTTTTAATTAAATTTGATTTGATTAAATCATAAATTCAATTTTTTTCTTACGAGTTTTGCTTGTTTCACCATTATCCTAGCGTGTTTTATTGGTTCAACAAGTGGTTCTATTTCAAGGGTAATCATTTTTAGGTTTGGA
This sequence comes from archaeon ADurb.Bin336, assembly GCA_002068885.1. Lineage (GTDB taxonomy): Archaea > Iainarchaeota > Iainarchaeia > Iainarchaeales > JAAZKV01 > JAAZKV01. The sequence goes on along the minus strand of MWBC01000021.1, from coordinate 835 downwards.
GAAACTGCTATTGTTTCTGCAGTGCATTCAAAAACATTTTTTGATTCAATTCCACTTGATTTTAATTCAAGATGTTCATCCCTAAAACCATTGGCTTTAGTGTAACTTGGACAATTAATGTGCATTTGGAAAATATCTTTTGCAATTGACATTAAAACATCCATAAAATAATCTTTTTCATTTCCCTTAAAATTATTTGACCTTATTTTAGTTGAAGCAGAATTTAGTGTGTGAGAAACATCAAGCAATACTCCTGCATTTGTTGTACTCACAATATCTTTCATATATTCTTTGCTTGTAGCATACAACCCACTTCTTTTCTCAAATTCTCCACCCAATCCTAATTCAATTGGGAAAGATGAAAGCTCAAACAAAATTTTTTTATTCAATTCATGATCTAAAAATCTTATACTTTTTCTTGTATTTGAAATAATTGTTTCTGGAGACATCATTTTTGAGTACCATTGAGTTTGTCCTGCATGAAAACTAACAAATGGAAGGGAAGCTTTTTTACAAGATTCAATTAGAATAGGGTTCTCTGCAATAGTTGGAATAAAATTAGGACTTTCTAGTGAAACTCTAAAAAATCTTGAAGGATTATGAATACTTACTTTGAGTCCAGCGTCAAGAACTAAATCCATCTCCTCCCCACTATTACTCATTTCAATTCCACTAAACTCATTTGAATCCCTTATAATCCCAAGTGCTTTTTTTGATTGGGGTAAACCCTCACACCAAGAACAATACAAATCAACCATTTCGATTTAAAGAAAATATATTCATTATAAAACCTTTTCTAATACACAAAAAATATAACGCAAAAACCACAAGGGAT
>MWBC01000020.1 GCA_002068885.1 archaeon ADurb.Bin336 | reverse complement strand
TAATTGAAGCGAATATTCTAGAAATCGCTGGGCCATAACAAGTAGTCCAAGGAGTTTTTTCTACTTCATCCTTATCAGTGTACTTCACTCCGAAGGATTCTACAAAATGCTGATTAATCATGTGAGTACTTGGTTGTTGAACCACTCTACCACTAGGAGTAAAAGCATCAGCTCCAAAAGTTCTATGTGCACCCGCAAACTTATCCCAATCAGGCCTCTCAAAAACAATTGTAGGTATCCCAAAAACTCCGAAAACAATTCTCTTAGTGGTTTGCATATCATCCAACACATTTTGGAAAGCTTCTTCTTCAGTTGCAAAAGCACAATGAGTTTCAATCCAAAAAAATTCTCTACTCCTCAAAAAAGGTCTAGTTGCTTTGGATTCATACCTAAAAACATTAGCGCGTTGATAAGTTCTAAAAGGCAAATCTTTGTAAGAGCGAAGCCACAAAGCAAACATAGTGTAAAAAGCGGTTTCACTAGTTGGGCGTAGGGCTAATCTCTCTTCTAATTTATCCTCTCCACCCTTCTCCACCCAAAACACTTCTGGAGAAAAACCCTTAATGTGCTCTGCTTCTTTGTAAAAATAACTTTCAGGAATTAATGCAGGGTACCAATAATTCTTGTGCCCCCTCTTCTTCAAATCCTTCTCAAAAAAATCATACATTAACTCCATTACCTCAACTGACCAAGGTTGAAAAACCAAACAACCCTTAACCCCATAACGAATATCAGCTAATTCAGCGGATTTTATTATTTGAGTGTACCACTCACTAGGTTGATTCTTATAATCAGGTAATTTTTCATTCATTGGCATAAAAATCATTCAATTAATATCAAAGTATTACTCCAATGGGTTTTAAAAGTTTTCAAAAACCTCCTTTCTTTGATATTATTGTACCCCCTAATTTTTCACTTCCAAAAAGAGACAAATCATTTGGGCCAATTACAAACACATCAGAACCTGCATTTGAAGCAATATTAATTGCATTTAATTTTGTTCTAATCCCCCCTCTGCCCAAAATTGATTTCGTTCCCAAATCTTTTACTAAATTAGTATCATTCAAAAAAGAAATTATTTTTCCACTCTCATCAAAAATTCCTCCTTTCTCTGTAATCATTACTAAAAGATTTGCCCCTAATTGTTTTGTTAAAATCGCAGAGAGAACATCATTATCTGAAAAAGAGCCATTTTTTTGAAGTTCTTCAGTAGAGACAACATCATTCTCATTCACTATTGGAACAATATTTTGTTCAAAAAGAAAATCAAAAGTGTTCTTTATATTTTCCAAACAATTCTTATCCATTAAATCTCTTTGTGAAACAAGTACTTGAGCGACATTAATTCCAATTAATTCAAAACGATTTAGATATTCCTTCATTAGCATTAATTGTCCAATTGCAGAAAGTCCTTGTTGTTCCTTAATATTTTTTGGTTGAATTTTTAATTTTGTTTTAGCAATACCAATTGCTCCACTAGTTACAATTACTATTTTTTTATTTTTTTCTTTTAGAAAATTTACTTCCCTTACTAATTCTTGAAAAAAATATTTATTAATTTCATTATCCTTAATTATACTATTTGTCCCAATTTTAATAACAATCAAATTATAATTATCAATATCCAAAACTACCCCCTCCAAAAGAGATTTAATATTTTAAAAATACTCGCAATACAAATTAGATCCAATCTAAATGTAGCGAGCACTACGGGGCAGGAATAATTACTAAAACAGAGTTAAGGTGAAATAGATTACTTACAAAACTACCCTCATTCATAATGAATACTTAATCCTGCTGATTATTAATAACTAATTCAAATTAGATGTAACAAAAAGAACATTATTACTATTTTTTGGCTTTTTGAATTATTTTTACAACACCCTTATTTGCATCAACTTCGACCAAATCTCCGTCTTTAAGGATTTGAGTAGCAACCTTAGTCCCTATTATACAAGGAGTATCAAGTTCCCTTGAAACAATCGCAGCATGAGAAGTCAACCCACCCTCATCAGTAACTATTGCTTTAGCTTTTTGCATTATGGGAACAAATTCTGGACGAGTCATTGTGGTAACCAAGATTTCTCCATTATTGAAAGTATCTTTTGCAGGGTTGTGAACTATCCTAACTTTTCCAGTTATTCTATTCCCACTCCCCTTACAAGCAACTGTTCCTTTAATTAATCCACTTGAGCCCACTTGTGAAGGAATTGATTTGAATAATTCCTTTGCTTCTTTTTTATAAAACCTCAAAATTTTTTCTTTAGTGTAAACAAAAAACAATCCATTCTTTCTTGAACTAATTTCTTTAATATCAATTTTCTTTCCTAGGATTAAATCCTCTACTTCTTTAAGAGTCATTAACGCAACTATATTATAATCAACTCTTGTTCTGTTGGAAACCTCTCTTAATAATTCAACTAAATAATTAAAGTGAGTCATCATACTTACTTTTCTCTCATCTTGCCAAGTGTGCATTATTGTAAAATACCACAAATAATCCTTCTCTTCTTTTGTAGGAGTGAATAATTTCTTGAGTTGTTTTTGTTTTACTTTTAAGTGTTTAATTCCACTAGCAAGTTTATCAAATTCGCTTTTTAGGGATTCGAAAGAATTTGATTCAATATTTTCTTTAATCAATTTCACTAAATTTTCTTCATTAAGAGTAATTGCTTCGTAAAAAGAGGTTCTTGCATAAAAATACTTCTTTGAATAATCATTCAACTCTTTGAAAAACTTCTTATCCTTCTTTTCAATTAACTTAGGATTTTTCTTTGCTTTCATACAAAGAGCTAAAAAAGCCATTCTCTCTTTACTAAAAATTGAAAGTTCAAGAGGCATTGTAATATCTGAAACGTATTCAAAAGCAATTGTCCCAGAAACAGCGTGATTTTTCATTATTAGTGGAACCAACTTTTCTTCAACAACAAGTCCCTTATCCTCCCCAATTGAACCAAACCTCCACCACTCAATTATTAAATTCACTAATGATTTGTAATAAGAAGAGAGTTGCTTTTGAGTTAATTTACTTAATTTATTTTGAGGAACTGAAATTGAATTAATTTTCTTTTGAATTCTTGAAGCAGTTTTTAAAGCACTCAAAAACTTTTTCTTATTACTCAAAGCCAAAGTCCAAGTCCCCCTCTCAAGATTTTTATAATTCTCTTCAGAAATAATTTGCTTTCCTTTTTGATTTTCATAAGGAACAAAAATAGGGCCATACTCATCCCCAAAGCAATTAGGTTCTGAATAAACTGAGAACATTATTTCCCCAACAGGAATTACAAACCTTGCTTCCTTAACATCAAAATCAGTTGATTCTAAATAATTTTTTACCCACTCAATTGAATATTTTTTGAAAACCTTTTCCTTAACTTTCGCACTACTCTTTTTTGCTTTAACCACACTAGGCATTTCTTTATCATTTGCTTTATCAGTTAGGGTGGTGATTGGCCTTGATTGAACTATAAAGAATTTTCCTTTCTCAAACGCCCACTCAATATCACAAGGAAAACCATAGTGTTTTTCTATTCTCAAAATTATTTCAGAGAGTTCCATTATTTGCTTATCAGTGAGTTTTTGTTCACTCCCTTTTGGCAAATTTTCTCTCCACTCACTCCCCCCAGTTTCAACTTTAAACAAACCCCTCTTTTGTTCACTAACACTTTTCTCAATTATTTTCATTGGCTTTTTTTCAACAACATAAGAATCAGGAGTAATTTGTCCCGAAACAATTGATTCCCCCAAACCCAAACCAGCTTCAATAATTAATTGATTCCTATCTTGAGTCACTGGATGAACTGAAAACGCAATTCCACTAATTTCGGAATTAACCATTTTTTGAACAACAACAGCAACACTTATCTTTGTATTATGCAAACCCTTCTCAAACCTATAAAAAATTGCTCTGGGAGTAAAAAGCGAAGCCCAACAACGCTTAACATTCTCAAGCAAAGTATTTGATTTTGTGTTAAGAAAAGAATCAAGTTGACCGGCCCAAGCAGCGCTAGAAGAATCCTCACTAGTTGCACTTGAACGAACCGCAACAAAAGGAGAATTTAGTTTCTTAAAACTCTTAACAACCTCTTCTTCAATATCCTTAGGCATTTGGGCATTTAATATAAGTGATTTGATTTCCTTAGAAGCGTTTTCAATCGAACTCATTTCTTGGTGATTAACTTTATCCAAAATAGAATCAATTTTGTTACTCAAATCAGTGCTTTCTAAAAATTTTTCAAAAGAAGAAGAGAGAATAACATAACCATTAGGAACAGGAATACCTGCGTTAAGCATTTCTCCTAGAGAAGCTCCCTTACCCCCTGCTTCACCAACACTCTCTTTATTTATATCCTTAAACCACTTCAATAATAAAGAATTACTCATCCCACCAACAACCAAAATTATACTAAAATATACGCTAAATTAATTATTAAGGTTTTCTAAAACAAAAAAAATTATTACGCAAACAAAATCGCTTTAAGCATCCAAATATTTTTGTAAACTAGGCAAAGAATATTTCTTAAAATTTTTTGTAACATCCCAACTCCTACCAGCATAATTTAACCTTGCTTTATATTTCCCATTCTTTTGAGGAACATACTTCATAACAAGCCCCTTATTTTCTTTCACCAATTTTTTAATTTGAAAAGCATTCGGAAGACCTTTTGTTAATAACGCAACAACAGGTTCAATTAAAGCACTATGAGTAATATTATCAATAAGTACTCCTTTTCGCTTAACTCCTTTCGTACCCGCCCCAGCTTTTCCTACTTCAGCAGCAAGGCCTAGGCCCAACCTTCTTCTAATAACCTTACTAAAATGGGCCTCTGCAGGAACAACCGAACCACCCAAAGTACTTCCCTTAACCCAATCAGCAACCATCCTAGCTTCATTTCCTTTGTACTTAGAACTCATTAACAAATCAACATAAATAGCTTCATTCAACAAAACACTACTCAATCCAAGTTCTTGTTTTATCTTAATTTTTCCTTTTGAACCAAAAGCTCTTCTCCCTGCCCTTGCAGCAGCAACAGCTCTTTGAACAGGACTAGAATAACTCTTAACAGAAGTTGTTTTTGTTTGAGCTTTGAGTTTTTTTGCTTCTGCAACAGAAGCTCTAAAACCACTTGGAAAAACCCTTCTTTTTCCATCAACTTTTTTTGTTGCTAAATGTCTCCTTAAAGTAACGGGCACAAAATCACTAAATCCATTTAGTGCTTTTTACTATTTAAATTTAATTAAAACAAAACAAATTATTCTTGAAAACAAATTATTTTTAAAAAGAAAAAAAATAGTTAATTGCAGGTTGCCCTGCAATCACTTAAATTAATTAATTTATTTCAAATTGTACTGAAACACTAGCAGTTACTTCAATATCGCCAGCAGAGATTGGAGTAGTTACTGATTTTTCATTAACTACACCCAAAGCCATATCATAATCCCTATAACTCACTGGAGTATAGTAGTAAGAATTCTCACTAACACTATACACTTTTCCTAGGGTTAAGTTAAGTCCTTGTGCAATTGAATCCGCCTTAGCTTTAGCATTACCACTAGCTTCACTCAAAGCATTTTTTCTCACTTCAAGTTCTTTTTCTCTACTCAAACCAAACGAGATTTTTGAAACTCTATTAGCACCTGCACTCACAGCAGCATCAACAACCTCACCTGCTCTTGAAGTATCTTTTAGAGTTATTTGAATTTGATTAACTGTCCTGTACCCCTTTGGTTCTGATCTCTTCAAAGTATCATTCCAAACATACTCTTGATTAACAGAATAAGAAATTGTTTTAATCTCGCTAGAAGATACTCCAATGTTTAGTAAAGCAGATCTAACTCCATCAGCCAAAACCGCATTATCACTTTGACTCTTATTAGCTAAATCATCAAGAGTTTCCACACTCAACACTATATCCACTTTATCAGGAGTAACCATTTTAGTTACACTCCCCGCAACGCTTAGTGTTTTTATATCCGCTGCAGGATCACTTGTCACAACAACCCTATCACTTGATGCACCACCAGCATTAAAAGCAACCACAACCAAAATTGCAGTAACTAAAATTGCTAAAATAGGCACTAAGAAATTATTGCTAGAATCACTAATTTTACCCATTCCCTAATCCCCTCCTTTTTTTTAGGATTAAATACAATAATTAAAACTAAACTCCTTTAAAAAGAATTAGATAAAGTTCGGTTAAAAACGAAAACAATATTTCAAAGAAATAAGTGATTAAAATTCTGTTAAAAATGAAAATAATAAGAAATGGGGGATAAGGGAATTGAACCCCTGTCTGACGCTCCCAAAGCGCCAATCATACCACTAGACCAATCCCCCAAAAAAATATTTTAGCTTAGCTAAAACAATAATTAATCCTGTTTGAAGTGTTTTTAAATTTATTTAAACAACAAAAAAAATTTTAGGTTCCTTCTTTCCAAGAACTCAAATAAATTTTTTGCTCCTCAGTTAATTCATCCATTTTAAGCCCAAGTGCTTTTAACTTCAACTCAGCAATTTTTGCATCAACCTCATCCGGAAGAACATGAACCTTATTAGCAAGCTCCCCCCTATGCTTCACTCCATACTCAAGTGCAAGTGCTTGACCACAAAAAGACAAATCCATTACCTCACTAGGGTGGCCCTCTGCTGCAGCCAAATTCACTAACCTACCTTCCCCACACAAATAAATCTTTTTACCATTCTTAAGAACATACTCATCAAGTTGCCACCTTATTCTCCTCTTTGATTCAGCCATCTTATCCAAACCCACTACATCAATCTCAATATCAAAGTGGCCAGAGTTAGCCATAATAGCTCCATTCTTCATGTTCAACATATGTTCGGTGGAAATAACATGCTTGTTTCCTGTCACTGTAATAAAAATATCTCCTATTTTGCAAGCATCCTCCATTTTCATTAATCTATTCCCATCATTTTGTGCTTGAAGTGCTTTCACCGCATCAACTTCGGTCACTATAACATTAGCCCCCAAACCCTTTGCTCTTAATGCAACTCCTTTTCCACAAGAACCATAACCAATTACAACAACCGTTTTGCCTGAAAACAAAACATTAGTTGCTCTAAGAATTCCATCTATAGTGCTTTGGCCGGTTCCGTAATAATTATCAAATAAGTGTTTTGTTTTATTATCATTAACAGCAATCACTGGGTATTTTAATACCCCATCTTTCTCCATTGCATGAACCCTAATAACTCCAGTAGTTGTTTCTTCAGTACCAACAATTAAATCATTCAACAATTCTTTTCTCTTAGTGTGAATCTCACTAATCAAATCACACCCATCATCAATAGTTGAATTTGGCTTAAAATCAAGAACTGCGTTTAAGTACTTGTAATAATCTTCTTTTGATTCGCCCTTATAAGCAAAAACCTTAACCCCTTCACTAGCAAGCGCAGCAGCTACATCATCTTGAGTGCTTAATGGATTACAACCAGTAATAGCAACTTCTGCCCCACCAGCAATTAAAGTTCTAACCAAAACAGCGGTTTCTTTAGTAACATGAAGGGCCATTCCAACCCTTATCCCCTTCAAAGGCAATTCTTTTGCAAACCTCTTTCTCACTTCAAGAAGAGCACCCATTTGTGATTCTGCGTACTCTATATTCATCAAACCCTGTTTTGCTAAACCAATATCCTTCACTTCATAATCCATTTTAATCACACCTTATAATAGAAAAAAATATTTACAAACCTTTAAAATAATGCTTAATTAGATAAAATAAAAAACTTTTTAAAATTGAAGAAAAAAAATTATTTAGAAAATAAAAAATTTAATTGAGTCAGAAAATTAATTGAATCAAAAAATTGATAAAAAAATTTAATTAAATAAAAAATTCAATTAAATAAAAAAATTAATTGTTGTAAAAAAATTAATTAAATAAAAATTAATTAATAAAAGATTAATTAGCAAAAAATTAATTAATAAAAGATTAATTTAAATGATGCAAACTTTTTTGTCTTCTGAAGAGTTTTTCTCCCCCCATTTAGTAGGGTATTTTCCGTTGATGCACGCTAGGCACAAATCTTTTTCATTTAATTTGATTGCATTAATTAATCCTTCTTTGGTTTGGTATCTCACGCTATTAGCTCCAATTATTTTTGCGATTTCTTCTTCACTCTTATTTACTCCAATTAATTCTTTTCTAGTACTCATGTCAATTCCATAGTAGCAGGGGAAAATTATTTTTGGGGAAGATACCCTAACATGAATTTCTTTTGGATTACCATATTTCTTAATGTAATTAACAATATTTTTTAGGGTTGTTCCTCTCACAATACTATCTTCAACCAAAAAAACTTTTTTTCCTTCAAAAATTTGTTTAATTAGCATAAATTTTTCTTTTACTTTTTCTCCCCTGTTTGTTGATTGAATGAATGTTCTTCCCACGTAACGATTTCTTATTAATCCTTCTTGGAATGGTGCGTTAATTGCTTCGCTAAACCCGTGCCCTGCAGGAGTACTTGAATCAGGAACAGATACCACTATGGTATCCTCATCAACAACTTCTTTTTCTCCCTTAGCAAGTTCTTTTCCTAAATTATATCTAACATCATAAACTAATTTTCCTTCAATAGTACTTGCTGGGTGAGCGAAATAAACCCATTCAAAAAAACAATGCGCTCTTTTTTCGCTTTTTGTGTATTGAACTACTTTGTAAGAATCTTTTTCTATTACAAGTGCTTCCCCTGCTTTAATATCAATTGGGTTTTCAAATCCAATATTTTCTAGGGCCACGCTTTCTGAAGCAAAAGCAATTTCTCCTTCTTTGTTTGTTGCGTAGCAAAGTGGTTTTATTCCTAGTGGGTCTCTTGAAGCAATAATAGTTCCTTCTGCATTAATTATTGCTAAGTTGTAGGCCCCGTCAAGTTTTTCACTAAGTTTTTTTAATGCATCAGGAATTGTTTTGTTGTCTTTTAGTTCTTTTGCAATTAGTAACAAAATTGCTTCTGTGTCAGTTTTTCTTATTAAGTGGTAGTTTTGTTTTTCAAGATCTTTTTTTATTTTATCATAATTTGCAATGTTCCCGTTGAATGCGAGTGAGAACCACCTGTTTTTTTTGCCGTGTAAGTGTTCAAATGGTTGTGCGTATGTTTCATCATCACTTCCACAAGTAGCATACCTCACGTGGCCTATTCCTCTATTACTCTCCAAGTTTTTCATTATTGCATTAAATTTAGCGTTGTGTTCTGCACAAAAAACCGTATTAACTAACCCAGTTTTTTTTCGTGTTTTTAGAATTAGGTTTTCGTTTGGTTGGTAAGTGGTTATTCCTGCAGAGAGTTGTCCGCGGTGTTGCAGTTGCAAAAGCATTCTATAAATTTCTATTTCAGCATTTTTCTTTAATTTAGCTCCTGCTATTCCACATTCTTCTTTCATACTCAACTATGCAACATTCATAATAAATACTAACCTCTTTGCTGGTTATTTTTGAAAAAGAAGTAGGGTATTAATACTTTTGTGTTAGAGATTTTTTTATGCCTAAGAGAGTTTTGGTTGCTGGTAGTATTAGTCTTGATGATGTTAGAACTCCTTTTGGAGAGGTGAAGGGAGAAATTGGGGGCTCGGGTGTTTTTGCTGCTCTTGCTTGTTCTTTGTTCTCAAAAACCGCTTTACTTGGTGCAATTGGAAAGGATTTTCCTTTGGATAAAGTTGATTTGTTGGAGGGTAAGGGAATTGATTTGAGTGGGGTTAATAAGAGTGATAAACAAAATATGAGGTGGGTTGCTCATTATGATGTTGATATTAATACTGCTCACACAGATGCTTTCCTTGCGAATTCTTTGGAGGATATGCCTCTGGAAGTTCCCTCTCATTTAAAAAATACTAAATATGCTTTCCTTGGTAATTTTTCTCCCACTGCACAAAAATCTATTCTCTCTTCTTTCGAAAAAAAACCTATTCTTTCAGTTTCTGATACAATGAATTATTATATTAATTCAGAGAAAGAGAATGTTTTGGATATGGTGAGGTTTGCTGATATTGCTTTGATGAATGATGCTGAAGCGAGGGAATTATTTAACACTCCTAATTTAGTTGTTGCTGCAAAAAAAATTTTGGAGTTGGATTCAAAGTTTGCTATAATAAAAAAAGGAGAGCATGGGTGTGTTTTGTTTTCAAAAAATGGTTTCTTTTCTTGTCCCGCTTATCCACTTGAGAATGTAAAGGACCCAACTGGTTGCGGGGATAGTTTTGCTGGTTCACTAATTGGGTACTTAGCAAGCACAGAGGATTTTTCGGAGAGTAATGTAAAGAAAGCTATTGTAGTTGCTAGTGCAGTTGCTTCTTTTAATGCGGAATCTTTTTCTTTTTACAAATTAGCAGAGATTACGAAAAAAGATGTGATGGATAGGGTAAAGGAATTTGAAGAATTTGGGAAATTCTAAACAACAAATTAAAATTTTATTAATAAAATTTTTGATTAATTAAATAAATCAATTTTCTAATTAGTTAATGAAATTCTAAATAAATCAAATAATTAAATTTTTATTAAATCAATTAATTAAATTTTAAATAAATCAAATTAATTTTTTTAATAAATGAATCAATTTTTTAGTTAGTTAATTAAATTTTAAATAAATCAAATTATAAATAAATTAACTTTCTAATTAGGTTTTTATTCAATGATTTTTTTTATAAAAATCAATTTTTTATTTAATTGATTTTTTTATTTAATTGATTTTTGATTCAATTAATTTTTATTTAATTAATTTTTTTATTAATCAATCTCTCATCAATCAATTTCTTATCAATTTTAATCTTTCATCAATCAATCTTCTATTAATTAAATCCTCATCAATCAATCTATTATCAATTTTAATCTCTTATTAATTGATATTTTATTACTCTTTCTTTTTCTCTTCACTTTTTTCTTCAATAGGAATTCTCTTTGACCTCAACCTTGCTTGGCTTAATATCAAAAAAAGAGTTAATACTATTCCCCAAAGGAAAATTGATTGAACTGGTTCTGAAACTAAAGCAGATATTCCTAAACTAATTGAAATTGTAGTTAGCATAAAAATTGTTTTCCTCCAATTCCACTTCAAAACATACTTTGTTGCATACACATAAGAAAGAATCATCCCAATTCCCACCCACATTGAAGGAATCATCATAAAATCCATTAACAATCCTAAACCAAAAACATACCCCATTAATTGCATAGCATCCTCAAAAGGTTTCTCTGAAGTACCCCTTGCAGAAAAATAAGCAAAAAGAGTCCAAATCAAAAAATTTAATATTAAATTCTGGGGCCCCCAATAAAAAGGATCATAATATGCAAAAACTTCAAGCCCCCAAGCCATTACTAATTCACTATATAAACAACTCCTAATGCAATATAAAAAACTAATTGAACTAATATAATTTAGGGTAAAAGTGAGTGAAATGCTTTTTAGGGAAGTGGCTAATTACTTTGATGAAATAGAAAAATCTTCTTCAAGGTTAGTGATGACAAAACACTTAGCAGAATTATTCAAAAAAACTCCATTTGAAGATGCTAATAAAGTTGTTTACTTACTCCAAGGAAGAATAGCGCCCCAATTTGAGGGAAGCGAAATTGGATTTGGAGAAAAATTAATTGCACAAGGAATAGCAAAAGCAAGTGGGTTTGAAAAAGAAGAAGTTGAAAAAATGTTCAACAAAACAGGAGACCTTGGAAACACTGCAGAAGAATTCATAAAAAAGAAAAAACAATTATCACTCCAAACACAAG
>MWBC01000019.1 GCA_002068885.1 archaeon ADurb.Bin336 | reverse complement strand
TGATTACAAGTGGCTAGGAGTAGAGTTTCACGAAACATATAATGCTAGTGATAGATTAGAAAGATATTACGAAATCATCGAACAACTAATAAAAATGAACAAAGCATACATTTGTTTTTGCGAAAGCGAAGATTGGAGAAAATTAATTTGGGAATCAAAAGCATGCCCTTGCAGAGAAAAAAAAATTGAAGAACAATTAACTAATTGGAAAAAAATGCTTGCACACGAAATAAAAGAAGGACAAACAGTAGTAAGAATAAAAACAAATTTAGACAACCCTGATCCAAGCGAAAGAGATTGGTGGATTGCAAAAATAGTTGACGTTGTAGAACACCCCAACCCAAGAGCAAAAAACAACCACGTTTGGCCATCATACAATTTAGCAAGTGCAGTGGATGACCATGACATGAATGTGAATCTAATTATTAGAGGACAAGAACACATGACGAACGGAGACAAGCAAAAAGAATTATATTCTTACTTTAATTGGGAATACCCTCACTGCTATTACCACGGAAAAATTTCAAAACTAGGGGACATGACTCTCTCAAAAAGCAAAATGAAATTAATAATGGATGAACTAGGGGTAGAAAGATATGATGATCCTAGAATGGCGACCATTAAAGCATTTAGGAGAAGAGGATTCAAACCAGAAGCAATTAGAAAAGTTATTCTTGATTGCGGACTTGCTTTAAAAGAAGTAAAAATTACTACCGAAGCATTTGCCGCAGCAAACAAATTATTTATAGGAGAAGCGAATGAATACCCTTTCTTTGAAGAAATGATTTCACTAGAAGTAGAAGAAATGATTGAAGGAGAAATAGAAGGAACAAAATTTGAAAAAGGAACACAAAAATTTTTTGTAAGTAAAAAAGAATTATTGAAAAACAAAATTGGTTCATTAATAAGATTAAAAAAAGCGTGCAACATTAAACTAAAAGAAATAAAACAAGATTTTGCATCAGCAAATTTTATTTCCTACACCAAAACAAACAACCCAATTCTTTCATGGGTAATAAATCCAATAAACATAGAAATACTAATGAGGGATGGGTCAACCAAAAAAGGATTCACTACAAAAAATATTCTAAAAGAAGAAGGAATAATTAGAATAGAAGGACTTGGGTACGCTAACATTGAAGAAAAAAATGATTCACTAATAAAACTTGTTTTTGCACACGAGTGAAGAATTAATAAAATTTATTTTAATATAAAAATCCAATAGGATTTCTATAGAGCTTCTTATACCGAATAGTTTAAATATTACTTAATCGTTAGTGATATTTGTTAATTGGTGGTTTAATGGCTGTTCGTAAGGTTGGTTCAAGTAAAGCTAGAGTGGGTGCTGGGCGTGTGCTTAAACAAGCTACTAGTAAAATATCTACTGCTAATAAAGCAGTAACTTCAGGGGTTCTTAGAAATACTATTCTTAAGTCAAAAAATCCAAAGGTTTTGAATGCATCAATTAGTACTTTTATTAATAGAAGCAGAGGTGGGGATGTTCAAGCACGATTATTTTTGAATAGGAGTGCTTCTGAAAAGTTTAACAAAAATTCTGCTTCTAGGCGTGAAGTTTTGTGGCGTTTTAAAGGACTTGCTGGAAAAGGAGATTCTGTTGGTTTGAGAGGATTAATGGTTGGAGTAAGAGATTCCAATGCACTTAATCGTGAAATAGCTTGGAAAGGTGTTGGAGATTTAGCAGCTCGTGGTAATCCTCAAGCTAAATCATTTTTGAGCAATTATAAGGGTGGAGATAATTCTGTTGCTTTAAGAAGATTAATATCAGGGACAGGAAAGCGTGATGCGGGTACTCGTACAAGTGCTTTGAGTGGTTTGAAGAGGCTTTCTGATCAGGGTAGGTCTTCGGTTTCTGGTTCGTCTGGAGCAGTTTCTTCTAAGGGTAGTTCTAGGGTAAATGCTTTAAGGGATTTGAAGAGGCTTTCTGATCAGGGTAGGTCTTCGGTTTCTGGTTCGTCTGAAGCAGTTTCTTCTAAGGGTAGTCCTAGGGTAAATGCTTTAAGGGGTTTGAAGAGACTTGCTGACCAGTAAAAGATGAGAAAATCTTTAAAGAAATCAAAAAGTTATTCAAAGATGGTTTGAGTACTCAATAGGTTCTAGATGAAAATTAAAATTGCTTTAGGTTTATAAAATAAAAAAATTGAATTTTTGGATTTTGTTTTAAATAATTTTATTTTATGCAAGTTCTTATTTTTTTATAAATAGTTCTATTGTTTCAAATATTTTTTTTGTTTTTTTTGGTTGATAGTGCTTTGTTGCAAAGTTTATTATTCTCTTGAGAATAATATTATTTAGTTGGTGGTTTTTGTTGAGTTATGGTGAAGCTAGGAAACTTACTTCAAGGCAATTGAATGCTAATCTTTTGCGGGCGCTTGAGCAATCAAGGGGGAAGAGAGTAGTTAATCCTAGGGTGTTTAAAAATGCTATTTTGGAATCAAGTGATTCGAGGGTGTTAAAAGAGGTGGTTAATCATTTTATTAAGAAGGGTAAGAGTAATGTTAAGATTAAGTTGTTTTTGAATAGGTGTGCTTCTGAAAAATTTAATAAGAATTGGGTTTCTAGGGGTGAAGTTTTAAAATATTTTGGAGAACTTGCTGAAAAGGGGGATTCTTTTGGATTGAGGGGATTGATGGTCGGAGTAAAAGATTCTAATCCTAGTAATCGTGGATGGGCTTTAAGGGGTTTGAGTTTTTTAGCTGCAAAAGGAGATGCTCGAGCCTTGAATGGGTTGATGATTGGTGTGAAAGATTCTGTTGGATCTAATCGTGCATGGGCTATGTTTGGTATAGGTGAATTATCTAAGAAAAGGTAAAAGAGGTATTTTACCTTGATTGATGATTGATGTAAAGGATTCTAATCATTATAATAATACAGAAGCTTCAATTGGTTTGGAAAGACTTGCTAAAAGAGGGAATGTTGGTGCGAAGAAAGTATTGAAAGAATTAGGAAAGTGATTTGTGAGTAATATTTGGTTGGTGGTTTGGTTGAGTTATAGTGCAGCTAGAAAACTTACTTCAAGGCAGTTGAATGCTAATCTTAGGCGTGCGCTTAAGCAATCTGAAGGGAAGAGGGTAGTTAATTCTAGGATGCTTAAAAAAATTTTTTTAGAATCAAAAGATACAAGGGTTTTGAAGGAAGTGTTTGAGCATTTCGTTGCGAGGAGTAAGAGTGGAGATGTTCAAGTGAATTTGTTTTTGAATAGGTGTATTTCTGAAAAGTTTAATAAGAATGCTGATTCTAGACGCGAAGTTTTAAAGTATTTTAAAGGACTTGCTGGAAAAGGAGATTCTTTTGGATTGAAGGGTTTGATTGTTGGTGTGAAAGATTCTGTTGCAAGTAATCGAGAAGTGGCTTTAGCGGGTTTGAGGGAATTAGCTGAACAAAATAATAGACATGTTTTATCTGGTTTGGTAATAGGGGTAAAAGATAAAGTCGAATCTAATCGTAGAATAGCTTTAATGGGTTTGAGAGAGTTAGCTGAAAGGGGGGATGCTCGAACCTTGAATGGATTGCTTGTTGGTGTAAAAGATTTTGATGTGATTAATCGTGGATTGGCTGTATGGGGTTTGCAAAATTTAGCTGTCGATGGGGATGCTCGGACATTACCTGGGTTGATGATTGGTGTGAGAGATTCTAATGCAAACAATCGTGGAAGAGCTTTGGAGGGTTTAAAAAATTTGGCTCGTAAAGGGGATGCTAGGGTTTTGCGTGGTTTGATGATTGGATTAAAAGATTCTGACAATTATAATCGTATAGAAGCTTTAATTGGTTTAGAATTACTCGCTGAAAAGGGGAATTTTGAAGCGAAAAAAGCGTTGAATGGATTAAAAAAAAAGTGAATCAAAAATAAATGTGAATGCTCGATGAGTTTTAAGTAAAATTAAGGGTGTTTTGAAGTTGGGTGATAAAAAAAATTGAATTTTGGAATTTTGTTTAACTAATTTTATTTTATGTAATTTTTTATTTTTTTTATAAATGGTTCTATTGTTTCAAATATTTTTTGCATTTTTTAATAGTTGGGGATGATAGAGTTTTGTTGCAAAGTTTATTATTCTCGTGAAGGGAATAATATTTAGTTGGTGGTTTTTGTTGAGTTATGGTGCAGCTAGGAAACTTACTTCAAGGCAATTGAATGCTAATCTTAGGCGTGCGCTTAAGCAATCTGAAGGGAAGAGGGTAGTTAATTCTAGGGTGCTTAAGGAGAATCTTCTTAAATCGAGTGATGAAAGAGTTTTGGAAGAGGTGGTTAAGCATTTTGTTGTGATGGGTGAGAAGGGTGATGTTAAGATTAAGTTGTTTTTGAATAGGTGTGCTTCTGAAAAATTTAACAAAAACTCAAATTCTAGATTTAAAATTTTAGTTCGTTTTAGAGAGCTTGCTAAAAAAGGGGATTCTTTTGGACTAAAAGGGTTACTTGTAGGGGTAAGAGATTCTAATAAGCATCATCGTGAATATGCTTTAAGAGGTTTGAGTCTTTTAGCTGCAAAAGGAGAAACTAGAACCTTGCCTGGATTGTTGCATGGAGTGAAGGATTCTAGGGAATATAATCGTGGATGGGCTTTACTGGGTTTGAGAGAGTTATCTAAGAAAGGTGAAAAAGGTATTTTACCTGGGTTGCTTGTTGGTGTAAAAGATTTTAGTAAATATAATCGCGGAATTGCTTTGAGTAGTTTGAGAGAATTAGCTGAAAGGGGAAGTGTTGAAGCGAAAAAAGCGTTGAAGGAATTAGGGGAAGTGATTTGAAAACAAAAATAATTAATTTGAAAATAATTTGTTTTAGAATAATTAGAGTTTGAGGATAAATTTGAAAATGATTGATTGAAAATAATTAATTTGAAGAATAATTAAAATTTGAAAATAAATACTAATTATACATCAATTTTATTTTTTGATTTTTTAGTGTAAATTGAAAACAAAATTTATTGAATCTAAAATAATGTTTCCTCAAAAAAACCTTTATTTTTAAAGCTTTCCAAAGGGGAATATTTCATAGTTTCTAAGGCTAAAGAGAAGTCAAAATGACTTCCACTATCACAAAAAGTTTTTTGCTTTTTGTGTTAATTTAGTTGCCAATGAAGCTGATGTTTGGAAGTCAGCCGAGGAAAAAGAGTAATTACTCTAAATTCTAAACGCTGATTCTTAAACAATTGACGCGGAGGAGATTTTAATGGCGGCATTTGTAAAAGTAGAACTAACAGATGAATTAAGAGATGAAACTGTTAGTATAGTAGAAAAATCAAAAAAAGGAAAAATAAAAGCAGGAATAAACGAAGTAACTAAAGCAATAGAGAGAGGAGTAGCAAAACTAGTAGTAATAGCAGAGGATGTTAATCCAGCCGAAGTAGTAATGCACTTACCAATCTTGTGTGAAGAAAAAAATATTCCATTTAGTTACATCGCAACAAGAAAAGAACTTGGTGAAAAAGCAGGGTTGAGAACAGCAACTGCTTCAATTGCAATAATAGAAACAGAAGCTGAAGCGGATATTAAAGATTTAGCAAAAAAACTTGCTGAACTAAAAAAATAATTGTGGAGGGATGAATAATGGGTGATGATAGAGGAACTCCAGCAGAAGTTGTTGAAGTTGTAAAAAAAACCGGTGTTCACGGAGAAGTAACACAAATCCTCTGCAAGATAATGGACGGGCCTGAAAAAGGAAGAGTGAAAAGAAGAAATGCGAGGGGTAGTGTACAAAAGGGAGATATAATAATTCTTTTGGACACTGAAAGAGAAGCAAAAGAAATTAAGACAAGGTGAAGGTGAGTAAAAATGATTAAGTGCAGTTTTTGCGGTAAAGAACTCCCTGTTGGTGGAGGAAAATTATACGCTAAAAAAGAAGGCACAGTGTTTTACTTTTGTTCAAACAAGTGCGAAAAAAACCAATTAGTTTTGAAAAGAAAACCAGTAAAAACTAGGTGGACTGAAGCACACATAAAACTAAAGAAAACACTATTGTCAGCAAGAGAAAAACAAGAAAAAGAAACAAAGAAAGAACAAGCAAAGTAAGCTTGTTCTTAATTTTATTTAAAGGGGGCTTGGTGAGAAAATGATTGAAAGAACATTAGTTTTAATTAAACCAGATGGGGTCCAAAGAGGGTTAGTAGGAGAGATAATTAAAAGATTTGAAGGAGTGGGACTCAAAATAGTTGGAATAAAAATGACTTGGATTAATGAAATGTTTGCAGAAAAACACTACTCTGACATAAAAGAAAGAAGAGGAGAAAGAGTATTTAACGCTCTAATGGAATTAATTACAATGGGGCCAGTTATTGCAATGGTGCTAGAAGGGGTGGATGCGGTAGAGATAGTTAGAAAAATTTGTGGGCCGACAGAACCAAGAACAGCTCCGCCAGGGACAATTAGAGGGGATTATGCACACGTTAGTTTTCACTACTCTGATGAAGTAAATCAAGCGGTGAGAAATGTGGTGCATGCTTCAGGGACAAAAGAAGAAGCAAAAAATGAAATCGCTTTATGGTTCATACCAGAAGAATTACATCACTATCCATCAGTTCATGATATACACATACTGCACCAAAAAACTGAACATATTAGAGCAATGAGAGGAAAATAATTAACAAAGAGGCGAGGGTTATTAAAAATTTGATAATAGTAAAACCAAGTGCACTCGCAAAAAAAGCACTTGGTTTAATTATTCAAAGAGTGGAAGAAAAAGGAGTGAGGTTAGTTTCAATAAAAACGAGTTTACTTGATGTTCATTCAATTGAAAAAAAATTGTTAGAAGAAAAAGAAGAAAAAAATAAACAAGAATTAATCAACGCAAAAAAAATTCCTTGTGTGTTAATAATAATCCAAGGAAAATCTGCGGTAAATGTTGGACAAGATTTGAAGAAAGAATTTGATGATTTAATTCATGTTTCTTTAAACGAAGAAACAGCAAAGTATGAAATAAATCGTTTTTTTGAAAAGGAAGAAATTTTTGAGAATGAAGAAAGTGATGGAAATTATTTTTTAAAAAAAATTGATAAAAAAGAAATTCTGAATAAAAGCATTAAAGAAATTACAAAAGAATTTAGGAAATAAAAAATTAATGAATAAAATTTTGAACAAAGATTTTGGGAGTGAAGAATTAAAAAATAAAAAAATTAAATTTAAAAAATAAAAAATTGTGTGATAAAAATTTAGTGGATAAAAAATTAGAATATAAGAATTTGAAAATTAAAAAATTAAGGGAAAATTAAAAAATTATTAAATTAAAATTTAGAAAATATAAAATAAAAAATTGAGTGAGTGAAATGATTAGACAACCAATAATAACAGTTCTTGGCCACGTTGATCACGGAAAAACATCATTGCTTGATGCAATTAGAGATACTAGAGTAGCTTCTAAAGAAGAAGGGGCAATAACTCAACATATTGGTGCGACAGAAGTTCCAATTGATGCAATTCATAATGTTGCTGGGCCATTAATAAAAAAATTTGGTTTTAATTTAACTATTCCAGGGTTGTTATTTATTGATACCCCGGGGCACGAAGCATTCACTAACTTAAGAAAAAGAGGAGGGGGAATAGCGGATTTGGCAATTTTAGTAATTGATATCAACCAAGGGATACAACCACAAACAATAGAAGCTATTGAAATATTAAGAGCGTACAAAGTTCCTTTTGTAATTGCTTTAACAAAAATAGATTCACTAAATTTTTACTCTTCAAAAAAAGGAAATTTTATTGATAATTTAAGTACTCACAATGAGAGGAGTAAACAATTGTTTGATGAAAAATTATACACTATTGTTGGAGAATTATACAAGTATGGATTTGAAGGAGAGAGGTATGATAGGTGTGTATTTGGAAAACAAATTCCTATGGTGCCGTGTTCTGCTCACACAAAAGAAGGATTAGCAGAATTAATTACTTTACTTGCAGGGCTTTCGCAAAAGTATTTAGAAAAAAAACTTGAAATTAGTTTTGAAGAATGTGCAAAAGCAGCGGTGCTAGAATCAAAAGAAGAAAAAGGGTTAGGAAAAACAATTGATGTGTTATTGTACCAAGGAACACTGAACGTGAATGATGATATTGCGGTTCTTGGAAAAAATGGGGTAATTCAAACCAAAGTAAGAATACTCCTTCAACCTAAACCAATGCAAGAAATTCGCTCAACAAAAGATAAATTCAGTTCAGTTAAAAGCGTGTCAGCTGCGTGTGGAGTGAAAATAACTGCGCCAAAATTAGAAGAGGTTTTAGCAGGTTCTACTCTAATACAAATAAGAACAGGGAAAGAAGTTGATGAATTACACGCAGAATTAATGGAACACAATATTGAAGCAGATATTAATGGATTAGTATTCAAAGCAGATGCAATAGGTTCTCTTGAAGCAATGACGAATTTATTAAACAAAGAAGGTTATACTCTAAGAAAAGCACAAATAGGAAACATTACTAGAAAAGATGTAATGGAAGCTGCTTCACTTCAAGCACAAGACTCATTACTAGGAGTAGTACTTGGGTTTAATGTTCAAGTTGATTTAGATGCACAAATTGAAGCGGATAAAAGAGGAGTAAAAATATTTAATGAAAAAGTAATTTACCACTTAATTGAAAATTATAAAAATTGGGTGGAAGAGAAAAAAAGATTAGAAAAACAAAACGAAATGAATTGTTTAGTAATGCCTGTTGAATTTGAATTAATTAGGGGAAAGGTTTTTAGAAACAACAAACCAGCAATAGTTGGAGTAAGAATTAATGTTGGTAAATTAAGAGAAGGTTGGAGAGTAATGAACAAAGAAGGAGAAGTAATAGGAAAAATAGAAGGAATACAATCAGATGGAAAAAGTGTTGAAGAAGCAAAACTTGGTGAAGAAGTAGCGGTGTCAATTGGAGGGGCTAATATTGGAAGAAATTTATTTGAAGGGGATAAATTATATTCCTGCATTCCAATCAAACACTACGCTGGGTTAACAAAATATTTATCTGAATTAAGTGAAGAGGAAAAAGAATTGCTCCAAATCATAAAAAATAAGCAAAAAACAACCGAAGAAGAGGAATAAAAGCGTTGCGAATGACAAAATTGTTAATACTTATCACAAATTAGGGGGAGAAAAAATGAAAATAGTGGTGAGCGACCAAAAAACAGGCAAAGCCTATATGGCTAGCACAGAAGAAGAATTATTCACAGGTAAAAAAATAGGGGAAGTAATCAAACTAGACGAAATTGGATTACCTGGGTACGAAGCAAAAATAACTGGGGGAAGCGATAAAGATGGGTTCCCAATGAGCAGATCTATTGTAGGACAAGGAAGAAGAAAAATACTTACAAAAGATGCTCTAGGTTTTAAGGCAAGTAAAAAAGGAGAACGAAAAAGAATTTCAGTAAGAGGAAATACAATAAGCAAAGAAATTGCACAATTAAATGTTATTATTACAAAAAAAGGTACAGCTGATATAACAAAAGTACTAATGAAGAAAGGACCTGAAGGAGACGAAGCATTGAGTGCAAAAGAAAGAATGATTAAACAAAGTCTTGAATCAGCAGGTAGTGAAGAACTTGGGAGTGGAATAAAAAAACCAAAACACTAAAATAAAAGTGAATTAGGTGAAAAATAAGGAAGGTGAAGAAGAGTGGTTGTAAAAAAAGTTGTGAAAGAAAAAGAAACTAAAAAAGTTCCTAAAGAGAAATCCACTCTTTCAAAAAAACCTTCAACAGAAAAAAAAGTAAAACCAAAAAAAGTAAAAGAGGCTAAAGAAAAAAAGCCTCAATCTTCCCCTAAAGAAACAAAACCAAAAAAAGTAAAAAAAGAAGTTACAAAAAAAGAAATTGTAAAAAAGGAAGTACCTAAAAAAGATATTACAAAAGAAATTATACAAGACATTACAAAAGAAATTAATTTGGATAAGAAAAAAGAAGAATTGAAAAAAGATGATTCTAAAAAAGAGGAATCTAAAATAGAAAAATCTAAGAGAAATGATTCTAGGATAGAAGAATTCAAGAAAGATGATTTCAAGATAGATGATTCTAAAATGGAAGAATCCAAAAGCGATGATTCTAAAATAAAAGAATCCAAAAAAGAGGAATTTAAAATAAAAGAACCAAAGAAAGAAGAGTTAAAAAAAGAAGAACCTCTTAAAGTTGAAGACAAAAAAGTTGAGGACAAAAAAAGTGAAGAAATTATTGGTAAGCAATCCCAAATAAATATTGGAATGATTGGCCATGTTGATCACGGTAAAACATCACTAACTAGAGCAATATCTGCTAAATGGTGTGATACTCACAGCGAAGAAATGAAAAGAGGAATCTCTATAAGATTGGGTTATGCTGATGTGACATTCTACAAATTAGACACTTCAAATGGAATTGTTTATTCAAACAAACCAGAATACCAAGGACAAAAAGCTAAAGTAATTTCAAAAAGAAACGTGAGTTTTGTTGATGCACCCGGGCACGAAACACTAATGACTACGATGCTTTCAGGGGCAGCACTAATGAATGGGGCAGTTCTAGTAATTGCGGCAAACGAAATGTGCCCACAACCAAGAACAATAGAACACTTAATGGCCCTAAAATTCGCAGGAGTAGAACATATTGTAGTTGCTCAAAACAAAGTAGATTTAATTACAAAAGAACAAGCAATTGAAAATTATAAATCAATTAGACAATTTCTTGATGATTACGGATACACTAAAGCACCAATTATACCAACAGCAGCAACATTTAATGTAAATATTGATTCACTAATAGAAGCTATTGAAACAAATATTCCTACTCCTAAATTTGATGAAGATAAACCACTCAAAATGTATATTGCAAGAAGCTTTGATATTAACAAGCCAGGAACACCACCAAAAAATCTTAAAGGGGCTATTATTGGAGGGAGCATAACCCAAGGAAAAATAGCTATAGGTGATTTAATAGAACTAAACCCTGGGTTAAAAGGAAAAACTCTTATAAAAGTAGAGAGCGTATCCACATCAAGTGGGTTGGTTAAAGAAGCACACGCAGGAGGATTAATTGCAATAGGAACAGACCTTGATCCAAGCGTAGCTCAAAATGACCAACTAAGGGGACAAATAGCATCCAAACCAGGAGTAATACCCCTACCTGTAAAAGAACTAAAAATAAATTACAATATGTTTGAAAGAATGTTAAATCAAGATTCAAAACAACAATCAAAAAACACTGGGTCTAGTGAAGTGAATGATTCAACACAAAAAATAGTGATAAAAGTAACCGAACCATTAGTGATGACGGTAGGGACAAACACTGTAATAGGATTTGTTACAAAAATTGATGCAAAAACAATTACTCTAAACTTAAAGAACGAAGCAATTGCTGAAAAAGGAGAAAGAGTTGCAATAAGCAAAAACATTAACGGCCAATGGAGATTAGTTGCATACGGGGAAATAATTTAATCAAAAATATTTTTGAAAAATATTTTATTATGTTAAAGTGAATTGAGTGGTTAAAAAAATAAAAATTCTAATTGACACAAACTTTTTTCTCACTATGGTGAGAAACAAAATATTTGCACTAGAACAAATAAAAGGAAAACTCCCAGTAGAATTCTACACCCTCTCAAGAGTTTTGTTTGAATTACAAGGACTTGGTAAGAGTGACAAAAAAATAAGAAAAGAAGTTGGGCTCATTGAACAAATAATAAAAATAAATAACATAAAAATCATTGAAAGCAAAATAAATTCAGTTGATGATGAATTAGTAGAATTAAGCAAAAACTATGTTATTGCAACAAATGATAAAGAATTAAGAAAAAAAGTAAAACAAGCAGGGGGAAAAACAATTTTTGTGAGAAGTTTGACCTACATTGATACAAGCGAAATAATTGAAGAATAATTTTTGTTCAAAAGTGAATAATTGTTTGAAAAAAATAGTGAGAATTAGTGGTTTTTTTGATTAAAAGTGATGGTTTTTAAACATGGTGTTTTGTTAATTAATTAACTACGCCTTAGTGATAAGGCCCAAAAATTGATTTTAATATTTAATAGTGAAGGTGAGCAAATGTTTTACAAAACAAAAATAATGGATAAAGTAAGAGTACAACCAAAAAAACTTGGTACTAATATCAAAGACTCACTACTTGATATTTGCAGAGAAGATTATGAAGGAAGAATAGGAGAAGAATACGGGGTAATAGTATCAGTAACAGGGATAGGAAAAGTTGGGGATGGACACGTTATTCCAGGAGATGGTGCAGCATACTACGAAACAGAAATAGAAATGCTTACCTACAAACCAACCCTACAAGAAGTTGTAAGAGGAACAATAACTGAAGTAACAGAATTTGGAGCATTTGTAAGAATAGGGCCAATTGAAGGATTGATTCACGTGAGTCAAATAATGGATGATTTTATAAATTATGATTCAAAATTACCTGGTTTTTTGGGAAAGAAAACTGATAAAAAATTAATCCCTGAAGATAA
>MWBC01000018.1 GCA_002068885.1 archaeon ADurb.Bin336 | reverse complement strand
TCTATATTTTGCAGAAATCAAACTCAACACAGCAAAAACAACTAACGCAACTACACAAATCATTCTAATCAAACCATTACAAACTTTGAAAAAAATTGAAAGAAAATGCTTAAAAAGAAGACATTTTTCTTCTATCACAAAAATTCTTGAAAATTATTTTACTAACCAAACTTTTGCTTCAACTCAACTATCCTCTTATCCTCAATTTTTTCAAACAAAATACCTTTAGGAGTAATTACTCTTCCTTCCTCAATTCCTTCAAAAGCCCCACTAACACCAACTTTAATTATACTCTCTTTCTCTCCCAAAATACCAAATATTTTTTCACACGCGGTTGGGGTAAATGGATAATAAATCACTGCTAAGAGTTTTGCTAACTCTAAACAATTAGCAATTGTTAAAGCAGCCCCACTAGGATTAGTTTTTACTTCAATCCAAGGTTGCTTCTCTTGCAAATACTTATTCCCCAAAGAACTAATCTCATTAGCTTTGCTTAACGCATCCCTAATTCTAGCAGAATAAAAAAGTGATTTGTACTCTTCAACTAAAGGCCCAGCTTTTTCTAACAACTCGTGATTTGATTTGGGTGCAACTGAAGAAAAGAATTTTTCATTCTGTGCAACAACCCTATTAACAAAATTACCAAAATTTCCTACAAGCTCATTATTCACTTTGCTTTGAAAATCATTCCACTCAAATTGAGTATCCCCTGACTCTGGCCTAACCCTAAACAAGTAATACCTCCACACGTCACTCGCAATCCCAGTGTCTTTCGCATCATCCCCAAAAACACCAATATTTTTGCTCTTTGAGAATTTTTTGTCCTCGTAATTCAAGTAATCAGTTGAAGCTAAGTAATCAACTAACTTATAACCCTCTTTTGTTCCAATCAAAAACGCTGGGAACATTATTGAGTGAAAGGGAACATTATCTTTTCCCATGAATTGGTAAAGAGAAACATCTTCACTCATCCACCAATCCTTCCAATCACTCCTATTCTCAATAGTGATTCCAATATAACCAATTGGAGCATCAAACCAACTATAAAAAACTTTATTCTCCCAACCCTCTAAAGGAATTTTTACCCCCCACTCTAAATCCCTAGTAATGCACCTCTCCTTCAAACCCTGCTTTAACCACTGCTCTGTAACAGAAACCGCAATATTACTCCACTTACTCTTGGATTCACTAAACCACTCCACTAAATCAGGTTGAATTTTTGGTAAATCAATATACAAGTGCTTGGTTTCTTTTAACACAGGAGTAGAACCATCTAATTTTGAAATTGGTTTAATTAACTCACTTGGGTCAAGGAGCTTACCACAAGCATCACACTGATCCCCCCTAGCTCCACTCGCATGACAATAAGGACACTCCCCCTCTACAAAACGATCACTCAAAAACTTTTTTGAGGGCTCTGAATAAAGTTGAGTAATTGAATGCTCTGTAATATAACCATTATCATAAAGTTTTTTGAAAATGTGTTGAGTGATTTGGGCGTTCTCCTTAGAAGAAGTTCTTCCTAAACAATCATAACTAGTTTGAAACCAATCATAAATATTTTTGTGAATCAAAAAATACTTATCCACTAACTCCCTAGGAGTAAGCTTCTCCTCCATTGCTTTAAACTCTGCAGTAGTTCCATGCTCATCAGTACCCAAAACAAACAAAACCTCTCTCCCATCCACCCTCATAAACCTTGCAAAAGCATCAGCACTCAAAACACTCCCAATCAAATTCCCTAAATGAGGCACATTATTCACATAAGGCAAAGCACTAGTAACCAAAACCTTTTTTCCAACCACAAAAAAACCCCTATTAATAATAAAAATACAATAAAAAAGGATTAAAAACAAGAGCATTAAACAAAACAAAAAAAATAAATAAAATCAACCAAATAGTTGATAAAATTTCAACCCAACATATAATAATCCAAAAATTAGGAATATTGTTGTGGTTAAATGATTGTTAATAAACAAATTAAAGGACTTGATTTTGAATTTAAAGAAATTGAAAAAGCAAGAAAAAATAATGAACTATTATCTTTTGATTTAGAATTATCAAAAGCATGTAACCTAAAATGTATTTACTGCTATGCTGAATCTGGAAAAAAATCGCCAAACGAAATGACTTTAAAAGAAATATTTTCAGTTATAAAACAAGCAAAGGAAATGGGTGCAAAAAAAGTAGTTATAATTGGTGGTGGAGAACCATTACTTTATCCACATTATTGGAAAGTTTTAAACAAAATAAGGAAAGAAGGATTATCATCTATAACTTTTACTAACGGAACAATGATAACAAAAGAACTTGCTAAAAAATTATTTGAAAAAAAAGAAGATATTGCAATGAAATTTAATTCATTTGATGAAAAAAAACAAGATTATCTTGCTGGTAATGTCCAAAACACTGGAAAAAAAATAAAAGAAGCTCTAACTAATTTATTAGAAGCAGGGTATAGTATGGATGAAAAATCTCCAAAACTTGCATTAGAAACAATAGTTTGCAAAGATAATTATAATGAGATTGAAAAAATTTACAAATATTGTAGAGAAAAAAATATACTTCCTTATATTGAGATACTCACAATCCAAGGATATGCTGTAGATAATAAAAAAAATTTATCAATAACACCTCAACAAGGACTAAAATTATTTAAAAAATTACAAGAATATGACCAAAAAAATTGGAAAATAAATTGGCCATTGACTCCACCCATAGTTGGCCAAACATGTAAAAGAATGCATTATTCAGCATACATAACCGCAACTGGAGAAGTTCAACCTTGCCCAGGGGTTAATATTTCTGGAGGAAATATCAAAGAAAAAAAACTTTTAGAAATAATAAGCAACTCAGAAATATTCAATAAAGTAAGACATATTAATCAAAATATAAAAAATCCTTGCAAAAGCTGTAAATATCACAAAGACAATAATTGTTATGGGTGTAGAGGAACAGCATATCAAGAAACAGGAGATTTATTTGGTTGCGATCCAACATGTTGGTGGATATCTAAAAATAAGAAGGGATTAAATGGAAACAAAACTTAATGAATTAAATATAAAATATAAATTAATTACACACAACTCTTCAGGAAAAACTACAGAACAAGCAGAAAAAGCACTTAATGAAAAAAAAGAAAACATCATAAAATCAATTTTACTAAAAAATGAAAAAGAAGAATATTTAGGAATAATTCTTTTAGGAAACTCAAAAATAGATTTTTCTAAACTAAAAAATATAACAAATGCAGTATTTAATTATAAAAACAATAAGTTTAGTTTTTGTCCCAAAGAAAAAGTTAAGGAAGTTTTAGGATATGAAATAGGAGGCGTACCACCAATAGCATTTTTTATCAAAAATATTCCTACAATAATTGATTCAAAAGTCATTACACAAGAATATGTAATAGGAGCAGGTGGAAATGAATACACTGGGTTAAAACTAATGAATTCTGAAATAAAAAAAATACCTGGAAAAATAATGAAAATATCGAAAATTTAAAGTTTAACCTATGCAAATTATTATTCCTTTGTCATGAATTTTATTTAAAAGAAAAACAAAACAACTATTTACTATGAATAATGCAAATCAATTACTTACTATGAACAATGCAAATAAACTATCTCATATTAGTAATGCAATTATATTCACTACAATTATTACGACCACAATTGTTTAGAAAACCTTTTTGAATCTATTTTAAAGGTTTTTGAGGAGAAGATTTTGTAATAAAGGAAGGGGACTATAAATGGAAAAAAATGAAGAATATATGGAAAAATTTTGGCACACAACTGCACACGTGTTCGCAAATGCTTTAACCGAAACGTTCCCAACCACAAAACTCGCTATAGGCCCAGCAATAGAACACGGGTTTTACTATGATTTTGATTTGGATAAGAATCTTGATGCAAAAGATTTGAAGGTACTTGAAGAAAAAATGAGGGAAGTGCTAAAAAGAAAAGAGAGTATGATTCAAAAAAGTGTTTCTGTTAGTGAAGCACTAGAGTTATTCAAAAACAATCCCTACAAAACAGAGTTAATTAATGATTTGGTTGAAGAAGGAGAAAAAACTATTAGCACTTACACTAATGGAAAATTCATTGATATGTGCAAAGGCCCTCACTTAGAATCAACTAAAGAAATTGGAGCAATTAAGTTACTAAAAATTAGTGCAGCTTATTGGAAAGGAAATGAGAAGAACAAACAACTCCAAAGAGTTTATGGAATCTCATTCAAAACACAAAAAGAATTAGAAGAATGGATTGAGTTAAGAAAAAAAGCTGAAGAAAATTCAAACATAAAACTAGGAAAAGAACTTGACTTGTACATGATTAATGACATGGTGGGAAGAGGATTACCAATTTGGTGCCCAAACGGAGCAATGCTAAGAATGCAATTACAAGATTTGTTGGTTAAAGAACAACTCAAACAAGAATACTCCTTCATCATCACCCCACACATTGGGAGAACCGAACTCTTCAAAACAAGCGGACACCTAGCTAATTACAAAGAAATGATGTACGCGCCAATCCAAATTGATGAAGATGAATACTACTTAAAACCAATGAATTGTCCATTTCACATAACCTACTACGCAAAAGATCCTAGAAGTTACAGGGACTTACCACTAAGATTAAGCGAAATGGGGACAGTGTACAGGTATGAAAAGAGCGGAGAACTCTCTGGATTACTAAGAGTAAGGGGATTCACTCAAGATGACGCACACATCTTCTGCACCCCAGAACAAGTAAAAGAAGAATTCAAAAAAGTGTTTGACCTAGTTACAAAAATAATGGGAATACTCAAACTCAAGGACTTTAGAGTAAGAGTAGGAACAAGAGACCCTAATAGTTCTAAATACGTTGGGGAAGAAAAAATGTGGGAAAAAGCAACTCAAGAAATAATTGAAGTGCTAAAAGAAAAAGGAATTAACTTTGTAGTGAACCCTGGGGACGCTGCATTCTACGGGCCAAAAGCAGATATAATTGTAAAAGACGCTCTTGGAAGAGAATGGCAAACAGGAACAATCCAACTAGATTACAACCTACCAGAAAGATTCAACTTAGAATATGCTGGAAGCGACGGACAAAAACACAGGCCAGTGATGATACACCGCGCACCATTCGGGTCATTTGAAAGATTCACAGGAATAATAATAGAACACTTCGGCGGAAACTTCCCCTTGTGGCTCTCACCAGAACAAGTAAGAATAATCCCAATATCAGAAAAATTCATGGAATACGCAAAACAAGTAAAAACAAAACTACTGGAAGCAGAAATAAGAGTAAAACTAGATGAGCGAAACGAAACACTCGGATACAAAATCAGAGACGCTCAAAAAAACAAAACACCATACGCACTAATAATAGGAGCAAAAGAAGTTGAAAACAAAACAATATCCCTAAGAGACAGAAAAGGAAAACAAGAAACAATCGGCCTAGAAGAATTCTTGGACAAAATTGTGAAAGAAATAAAAGAGAAAAACTAATTTTAAAAAAAAGGGAGAAATCCCTTTTTAAAAAAATCAACCAAATGGTTTAACCAAATTCTACCTCAATAATATTAATGACTAATGCAACATTCATTGCATGGAAGAAAGAATTATTAGTTACGAGGATAACAACAACATTCAAGAAATTATTTCAAAAATGCACTCACAAAAATTTCTTTTAACAAAACACAAAACCACTAACAAAAAACTCTATTTTAAAAAAATTGAAAAACTTCCCCAAACAAAACTCGCTGGTGATTAAATGCTCTCAGTAATAAATAATGCATATTTAAGAAAAGCCCAACAACACCCCAAATACTCCTACGCCCACCAAAAACTCTTATTCATTCTCCTAACAGAAAAAAAATACTACACAAAAGACGAACTAATATGCATCGCTGATTACAAACTCAACAAACTAAACAAAATAATTAACGAACTAGAAGAAATAGGATTAGTAAAACAAGAAGGATGGCTAGTAAAAATAACAGGAGAAGAAGAACTCCAACAAAAAATATGCGAAGAAATAATAACCAACAAAAAAAGATATTAAAAAAAATCAACTAAAAAGTTGAACTAAATTCTACCCAAGGTATATTACTCCCCTAAAATAAATTAATATTATGAATCCTGAAGAAAAAATTGATTTGATAAAAAGCATTGGAGTAGAAATAATTGAAGAGAAAGAACTTGAAGAATTAATTAATTCAAACAAACCAATAATAGCTTATGATGGATTTGAACCATCAGGACAAATGCACATCGCTCAAGGAATTCTTCGAACAATCAACACTAACAAACTCACTAAAAGCGGGGCTAAATTCAAAATAATAATAGCTGATTGGTTTGCTTGGGCGAATAACAGATTAGGAGGAGATTTAGAAAAAATAAAACTTGTTGGAGAATATTTTATAGAAGTTTGGAAAACCACTGGAATGGATTTGGATAATGTTGAATTTATTTGGGCTAGCGAATTAATAAAAGACCCAAAATATTGGGAAATTGTGATGAAAGTATCTACAAAAAATTCTTTAAATAGAATAATTAGATGCTCACAAATAATGGGAAGAAGTGATACAGACAATCTAAAAGCATCACAAATTCTTTACCCTTGTATGCAATGCGCAGATATATTTTATTTAAACGCAAATATCGTTCAATTAGGGTTAGATCAAAGAAAAGTAAATGTTTTAGCAAGAGAAATTGGTGAAGAAATTGGTTATTATAAACCAATAATTGTTTCACACCCAATGCTACAAGGACTCCAAAAACCAAATAACAATTTAAGAGGAATAGAACACGAAATAGCTAAAAAAATGAGTAAAAGTAACCCAAAATCAGCAATATTTATGACTGATACTAAAGAAGAAATAGAAGCAAAAATAAGTGAAGCTTATTGTCCACCCCAAATAGAAGAAAACCCCATCCTAGAATACATAAAACTAATAGTATTCCCAAAAATTAATTGTTTCTCAATTCAAAGACCTGAAAAATATGGTGGGGATAAAAATTATTTTAGTTACAAAGAACTTGAGGAAGAATACATTGCAAAAAAAATACACCCCTTGGATCTAAAAAAAGCTCTTTCAAAACACTTAAACGAAATACTAAAACCAACTAGAAAACACTTCCAAGAAAACGAAAAAGCAAAAAAACTTCTTGAAGAAATTAAAAAATTTTAAATTAATGGAGGCAAAGAAAATGACTAATCAAGAAAGAATATTAGGAAAAACGGATTGTACAGAATCAAGAATAATTCTTAACGAATTATTCTGCATGTATGACTAAAGGTGAAAAAATGCAAGGCAATCAATTAAGGTATATCCTTTTGGAAGTAACAGACAAATGCAATTTTAGGTGCAAACATTGCCGAGTTGAAGGATGGGAACAAATAAAAAAACCTTTAACAACAAAAGAGATTTTATCCTTAATTGATCAAGCCAAAGAAAGGGGAGTAAAAACAATTACTTTTTCAGGAGGAGAACCTCTTCTAAGAAAAGACATTATTGAATTAATAACATATAATTGCTGAAGAATTAAAAAAAGCAGGTCTAAATATATACGGCACAGGAATTGATGGAAGCACACCAAAAATACATAACGCACTAAGACAAATGCCCAACGCACTAACCAAAGTAAAAAAAGCTATAAAACTCGCTAAAGAAAAAGGATTCGAAATACACACTGAAACAACAATAACCAAACTCAATCAAAACAATATCCCTCAAATAATTGAATTAGCAAAAAAACTAGGAGTAGATTATTTTTTCATAAGAAGCATAGTTGTAGCAGGATGTGCAGAAAAAAACTTAATGATAACTAAAGAAGAATACAAAAAAGCACTTGAAACAGTATACAAAGCAAAATACCCTTTAGGAAAAATGAAAATAACCTCACAAGATCCTTTATTCCACTTAGTTGATAAAAAACTAATGCAAAAACTTGAAAACAAATACGGAGACATATACTCTGGCAAATATGTTGGAGGATGCTCAGCTGGATTAAATTCCCTTAACATAAAATCGGATGGAAGTGTAAAACTATGCAGTTTCTTAACACAAGATTTAGGAAACATAAGATTCAAAAAACTAAAAGAAATTTGGAAAAACAAAAACAAAATATGCAAAGATATAATCTCAAGAAATATACAAGGAAAATGCAAAATTTGCAAAGATAAACTAATCTGTGGAGGATGCCGAGCAAGAGCAAACATACTCACAAACAATATTCTTGGAGAAGACCCCTACTGTTGGAAAAAAATCAACTAAAAAGTTGAACTAAATTCTACCCAAGGTATATTACTCCCCTAAAAAGAATTAATTACAGGGGTTGAGGAGTTATGCAAAAAACAAAATTAATTAAAACAATTAGATTATTCTTTTTAGTAATAATCACCACCTTATTTTTAACAGCAGTTTATTCAAGCGAGGTTCCAAAAAGCGAAACAATAATAATTCCTGGAGAACTAAACGATTCAAAAGAAAACGCACAATTTTTTGACAATGAATTAGAATACGTTTATGGACAAACCCTTAACTCAAACCAACCAAATTTTCAAAAAAGTCTTTCCACCCAACAAAACAAAAAATTAGATTCTTGGAGAAAAACAACTTTTAGTGAAGCTGGAACCCTAGTAATCACCCTAAGTTATGATATTGATTCAAATTATTCAGTAGAAGTATACAACTCTTGTTCTAACAAAAATTATTGCGAAGAATACGAATTTGGAACTTACAAAACCTGTGTAATGAACATAGAACCCGGAGAATACTACTTCAAAGTCAAAAACATTTTTGGAAGAGGAAATTATTACCTTGATGTTGATTTAATAAAAGGACAAACATTAACAAAAATAGATGCAACAAAATGCATTAACATAAAATGCTTCCAAGATGAAGATTGTGGAAAAACCACTCCAATTGATTCACAATATTGTGAAAACAATTCATTAATTCAAAAATTTAATACGCCAATATGCATTAACCCAGGAAAAGAAGATGCGAGATGTGAATCAACAATAATTAAAGAAACTATCCAAAATTGTGAGGCTTGTTTTAATGGAGCATGCATCAATCAACCAACCCTCAATTGTCCCACCACCAAAATTAATAACACTTATTCATTTACTTGGAACTCACTAAATTACAACAAATCAATTTACTTAGAATTATCACCCACAAATGATTTTAAAACCAAAAAAAGAATTAATGTTACCAAACTAAATTCACTACCAATTGATAAATATTTCAAAACAATAATCAAATATGAAGAATCTTCTAAAGACAATTTTGTTTATGCTAGAATAATGGCAAAAAACTCTAACAACGAAACTATTTATAGCAACACTTGTAAAATAAACACTGAAAAAAATAGTAAAACTGAATTACTTTGCCCAACCCAACCAATTAATGAAACCCACTCATTCACATTCACCACCCAAAACACAACCAAAAATTATTTACAAATAAGTTACGACCCCTCCTTCCCCTCAAAAAACACTACTAAAATAAATACAGGAAAAACAAATAATGTGTCCATCTCAAAATACTACAAAAAAATATTGGATTACACTAACAAAACCACTAACAAAATATTATATGCTAGAATAATTGGGAAAGATACTTTAGGAAGAGAAACTATTAGCAACACTTGTGAATTCAAAACAAAAGAATTAACCCACCCCAACCTAACATGCCCAAATGAAACAATTAATTCTAATTATTCATTTGAATGGAACTCGGGAGATTATACCAAATCAATAACCCTTGAATTATCTTACAAAGAAGATTTCAAACCAAAAACAATTATTACTACAACCAAACTAAACCCAACCCCTATTCAAAAAAAATTCAAAACCCTTCAAAACTATTCAAAGAAAAACCCAAATGGAGAACTATACGCAAGAATAACAGCAAAAAACAATTATAACCAAACAACAACAAGTAACACTTGCAAATTCAAACTAAGCACAACCACACTCTCAAAAGAAAACAATAAAATCAACACAGCACACTTTGAAAAACAAAAAACAACACTCACCCCCACAATTGAAAACAATAATGACAAATACTCCTTAGAAATAAACCAAAGAATAAACGAAGATGGAGAAATTGAAGAAATAGGAACCTACTCGCTAACAATTACTAATCAAAATACTCCAAAGTACACAACAACTTCCACAAACCCATTTGAAAACACTTGCATAATTGGTGAAACAGGAGACACTCCCTGCAGATCAGATTTAGCTGCTTACAACATAACAGTAAATTACATGGTTTATGATGAAATTAGATACAAATACATTGATTGTACTACAGGAGAAATCCTAGGAAGAGGACAACTCTGTATAGGTGAAACAAGCCCCTCCCACCACCGACCAGAAGGACACTCAACAAAATTTGAATACGAAGCATACCAATGCTCAAAGGGTTTATGCAAAGCCACCACCCCCAACTTATGCTTAAATGTAAGTTGTTCAAATTTTTGTTTTAATAATTGGAAATATTACAATGGAAAATGCAATAACGGGGTATGCAGTTACTCAAGAACACTATGCGCATCAGGGTGTAGTGAAGGAAATTGTAAAACTGGTTGCCCAAACGGATGCCCTAATTATTGTGTTGGAAACAGATTATACTACAATGGAAACTGCTCGGGAACACAATGCAACTACTCTTCAAAAATATGTAATTATGGATGCTTAAATGGGGAATGTAAACCAAAAACCTGCACAACCGGTCAGATGTGCAAAAACAACGAAATCAGTGGATACAGAAACAGTGATTGTACTTGGGATTATGAAGAATACTGTGAATATGGTTGTGAAAATGGAGAATGCAACGAAAAACCAATAAGCCACTATTATTCAAAATGCTCAAAAGGAGACAGATACTGGTACAACTCACTAGACCAAAGAGAAGACAAGAGAGAAGAATGCGGAGAAAATAGTGAAGAAGAATCGGAACAACCATACTGTAATGGCAACAACCTTGAAAGGAAAATAAAAATAATTGAAAGATATTGTTCAAACGATAGATGCAGAAGAAATAGCGAAACCCAAGTAGAAATAATTGAAACTTGTTTAAACGGATGCTCACAAGGAGCATGCAAAAACTCACCAACCCCCGGAGACACTGATTACTGCACACCAGAAAAACCATGCCAAGCAGGACTAGGAAATTGTAAAAAAAATAATGACTGCGAAGCAGGACTAAGATGCGTTGAAGATGTTGGAACAAAATATGGTTACACAAGCACTACAAATGTATGCGAAGCCGCACCAAACATATACACCCAAACAGGATGGACCTGCAAAGACCCAAACACAATGGCATACCTACTCGACAACGGAAAATACACAAACGAACTACCATGCAAACACGGATGCAGTAACGGAAGTTGCTTCATGCCAGCAATATGCGACCCACAAAACGCAAACCTAAGCGAAACAATAAAAACACAAAAAATATTATTCGCTGGGATTGACAACAATGCAAAAAAAGCATCACTACTTGCCCCAGTATTTGTAGGAGCAGCAGTTGTTGAAACAATATTTTTAGAAGCTGTAGGAGTAAGTTTCCTTGCAATAATAGGAACAACTCTAATCATGCGTACCATACAAGGATATTCATACAAAACTTGGCCAGACTACATTGAATGGGAGAAAACAAATTTAGAAAAACATTATAAAAAACATGTAATAGACAAACTTGAATGGGGACGTGTTCTTAGTAAGGATGAATATGAGGACATTTGTAAAAAAGTATGGGAATCAAATACATCTAGAAGATTAGATCAAACAAATATTTCTAATCTTAGTGGAGATTATGCAGCATATTCAATATTTGAAAATGTCTTCATTGCAGTTACTGAAAGCGGAAAAATAGTTACTTGTTTTAGACCAGATCCAAATTATATTGACAACTTAATAAAAAAAGGGGTAAAAGATATTCCTTTATTACCCTCTTGTCAAATTCAGTAGTAAAGGAGGTTATTATGAATGAAGAAGAATTTGTAATAGAAATGTCAAAAAAAGCTCAACAACATAAAAAATCAAACACAATATCAAAAAATCAAAGACTATACTTTATCATAACCTTAATCACTTTTTCAAAAACAAAAAACAAACACAACCACAAATACAACGACGAATACTATGAACAAACTAGCGAACCAATCATCATCCTAACAAATTCTCTTAAAAAACTATTTAGATATATAAAACAAAATTTCAAAAAAACCCAAATATCTTTAAACAACCACCCCAAAATCCCAAACCCATACATTTCAATAGGAATACTTGAAGAAGAAATTGATTTTTCAAAAATACAAACAATCCAACAAACCCTAACCACTGAACCACCAAATAGACAAAAAATAATTTTAGAATGCCTACAAAAACAACTCAAACTCAAACCACAAGACAAAATCAAAATAATACAA
>MWBC01000017.1 GCA_002068885.1 archaeon ADurb.Bin336 | reverse complement strand
GAGTAGGGTTGAGATAAAAAATGTTTCTGGATTTGCTGCTGCAGAAAAAGCGTTGGAGTATGAAATTGCGAGGCAAAAAAATGAAGCCAAAATGGGTAGAGTAATTGAACAGCATACAAGAGCATTTAATGCGGAGAGTGGAGTGACTAATGAACTTAGAAAAAAAGAGAATGAAGATGATTATGGATATATTTTTGACCCTGATTTAGCTAAGGTTTCTCTTGGGAAAGATTATGTTCAAAAAATTTTGGAGAGTATGCCTGAACTTCCAAGAGAAAAAGAAGAGAGGTTAAAGACACAATTTGGTTTCTCGGATTTTGATGCTAAAGTTCTTTGTGGAGATTATTATTTAGGATTATTATTTGATAAAATGGTTGAACTCAAATCAAATCCAAGTATTTCTGCAAGGTTATTGATTAGGGAAGTTTTATCAGTATTGAATTATGATTCTATTCCAACTAGTGAAGCAAAAATTAATCCAATTGATTTGGTTGAACTTGTTAAATTGATTGAAGCAGAAAAAGTTTCTGACAAGAATGTAAAACAATCCATTATCAATTATATTTCAGGGGATAAATCTCCTCCAAAAAAGTTTTTGGAAAAAAATAATTTACTTATTTCGGATTCAATTGATTTGGATTCAATTTTGAATAAAATTATTTCTTCTAATGAAAAAGCGGTTAGTGATTATAAAGCAGGGAATGAAAAGAGCTTGAATTTTTTGTCAGGGTTAATAATGCGTGAAACTAAGGGGACTGTTTCTCCTCAAAAAGTTTTGGAAGAATTAAAAAGGAAATTGAGTTGAATTAATATTTTTTTTATTTTTTTGCTCTTTGAATTGCTTTTTAATTTTTGTGGAATATTAAATTAGTAGTTGTTTTGTTAGTAATAGTTGTTTTAATGAAAAAAAGAGGTTGATTTAGTTGAATAGGATTGTTGTTAGTTTTGTGCTTTTTTGTTCTTTAATTAGTAGCGTTTTTTCAGCACCTTGGGATTTTTTAAGAGGGCCGGTGAGTTTGATTGGTTCATTTTCATTGGTTTTGGCTTGGGTATTGTTGTTTGTTTCAATGGCTATGTTAGGAATATCAATACTAGCTTATAAGAAAAAAAGGTCTCATGCAACTCTTTTTGTAGGAATTGGATTTGGATTGTTTTTTTCAAAAGCAGTATTAATTGTAATGGATTTTTACTTGTCAAGTGGTAATTTTTTTAATTACGCAATTCAAAGTTTTTTTGATTTAGCAATTATTGTTAGTTTATTTATTGCATTATTTAGAAAAAATTGAGTACTTCATTAATTTGGATTATTCTTTTTAGGAAAAGGTTTTTTTTATGATTAAGGGGCTTGATGAAGCAGTTATTCTTACTCCAAGGGATAAGATTTATTCTATTATAGTTCAAAACCCTGGACTTCATTTTAGGGAAATTCAAAGAAGAACTAATATTGCTACCGGAGCCCTTCAATATCACTTAGAGTACCTCAAAAAAAAATCTCTTATTAGGGAGGAGAAGGAAGGAAAGTTTTCTAGATTTTATTCCATCAATTCTGATGTAGTTGATTCAAAGTTAATGAATTTATTAAGACAGGATTCGGTGAGGAAAATAGTTATTTTTTTAATGAATAGAAAGAGAGTTACTCTTCAATCAATTTCTAAAGGAGTTGATTTGGGGGTTTCAACAACAAGTTTTCACTTACAAAAATTAGTTAATGGGGGGGTAGTGGTTCAAAAACACCAAGGGGGAAAAGTTTTTTTTAGTTTAAAAAATAAAAAAAGTGTTCTTTTAATGTTGCTTGAATATAGGGAGAGTTTTTTGGATTCGCTTGTGGATAATTTTATTGATACTTGGGAAAAAGAATTCTCTCTTTAATTTTAACGAGTTTGTTTTTGTTCAAGTATAGCTTTTTTTTCAACTAATTTTTTGTACAATCTTTGAACGGAATAATTGTTAATTGGTTGTGCTCCTAGTTTTAGATTCATTTTTCTAAAAATACTTGAAACCCGAGAGTACAATTCATTATAACTCATTTTTTCGTTTTTGGATAATAATTCAAAAATTTTGTTCGCAACGAGTTTTTCTTCAGCACTAAACCCAGTTTTTGTTATTATTGAAAATCTTTTAGAAACTCTTTTTAGAGTAGCTCTTCCAGCAAAACCTGTATTTGGTTTAAAGCGAGGATTAGATCTAAAAACAGCTCTTAACCCATCTTTTCTTTTTTGAATAAAATAATTAACTCTTCTTGGTTTTGTGGCCATGTATTGAGTACTATGCGCACAAATAAATACTTAATTATTCAATTATTTGTGTATGAAATTAAACATTTATTTATTCAGGCATGGGGAAATTGCTGCAAGAAAAAATATTTTGTGTGGGTGGGTTAATCTTCCTTTAAGTAAGAAAGGATTGAATGATTCAAAAAAGCTTTCTGAAAAATTGAGGGTGGAGCAAATTGATGTTGCTTTTTGTTCTGATTTGTTGAGGAGTCAACAAAATTTAGTTGAGGTTTTAAAATATCACCCTGATGCTAAAGTGATTATTGATCCAAGGTTAAGGGAAAGACACTTTGGTTCACTTTCAGGAGAATTGAAAAGTATTTTTGCAGACACCTCTGCTATTCAAACAATTGATGGAAAGCAAGTAGGGTTAGTTCCAGGGCTTGAGAGTATGGAAACTATTCAAAAAAGAGTTTTTCCTTTCATGAGTGATGTTCTTAGATTGATGCAAGAAGAAAAAGTTAACGTGGCTATAAGTGCTCACACAGAGTCAAGTAGATTTATCCAAGAATATTTGGAAGGATTGACTCCTGATATGAGTGGATTATTAGAAAAAAAACCTACTGAATACAAAAAATATGTTTTGGATTTTGATTAACAATTAATTTAATTTTAATTTATTCTTTTATTTTATTTATTTTTTAATTTAATTAATTTTTTTTGATAAGTATTTTTTTGATTTCATTTTGATTTTTTTTTAGAATTATTTTTTAATTTAGTTATTTTTTGATGAGTATTTTTTTTGATTTCCTTTTTTTCTTTTAAAATTAATTTTTAATTTAATTATTTTTTGATTAATTATTTGTTAATACATGTTTTTTTTTATTCTGTTCATTTTTTTAAATTATTTTTTAATTCAATTATTTTTTTGATATTAATAAGTGTTTTTTTTATTCTGCTTATTTTTTAAATTATTTTTTTTGGTATATATTCTAATAATTTATTTTTTAGTTGAACGATAGGTTCAAATACCCAAAAAAACTTATTTCTTCTATTATGGAGTTCTTTAAAAAAAAGAAATTGAGTTCAAAAAGAGCTAGAGAAATTGTGCGAATTTTAGCAAAGTATGGTTTTGAATTTGTTTCAGAAAAAACTAAGTTGGGTAAAAGTATTCCCTTTCTCAAAAAAAAGAATGAAATAACTTCAACATATAATTCTTTTGAAAGAGCAAGAATGGTTCTTGAAGAACTTGGCCCAACTTTTGTGAAAATGGGTCAAATTTTGAGTACTAGGCCTGATTTAGTTGGGCAACCTTTTTCTATTGAGCTTTCTAAATTA
Source organism: archaeon ADurb.Bin336 (assembly GCA_002068885.1). Classification (GTDB taxonomy): domain Archaea; phylum Iainarchaeota; class Iainarchaeia; order Iainarchaeales; family JAAZKV01; genus JAAZKV01. Next base: position 9,235 of record MWBC01000017.1, on the reverse strand, counting down.
CAAGATAATGTTGCTCCTTTTAGTTATAAAGAAGTTGAGCATATTGTGAAGAGTGAGTTGGGGGGCAGTGTTGAAGAGTTGTTTAAGTCTTTTAACAAAAAACCAATTGCTTCTGCTTCGCTTGCGCAGGTTCATTTAGCCGTTACTAAGAGGGGAGAACAAGTTGCGGTTAAAATTCAGCGTCCTGGGATTGAAGAAAAAATTAGTCAAGATATTCAAATAATTTATTACATTGTTGATCTTGCTCAAAAATATAATAATGTTTGGGAAGAATTTAAACTCACTGAAATAGTGGATGAGTTTGAGAGGAGTATTTTAAAGGAATTAAATTTTGAACTTGAGGGCAAAAACATAATGCGTTTTAATGAAATGTATTTGACTGATAAGAATATAATTATTCCAAAGTACTTTCCAACTCTTTCATCTAAGAGGATAATTACTATGAGTTATATTGATGGGGTTCCTTTTTCTAAATTAATTGATAGTGATAAGGATTATGGTTTTAATAAAAAAGAACTTGCGCAAGTGGGTGCTAAAGCGTATTTCAAACAAGTGTTGGTTTTTGGTTTATTTCATGCTGATTTGCATCCGGGTAATTTGATTGCGGTTAAGGGTAATAAGATTGGGATTGTTGATTTTGGTATGGTGGGGTGGATTGATGAGGAGAGTGTTAGTGATTTATCTAAATTATTTATTTATTTAATTGATTGTGATGCTAAAAGTATAATTAATCAATTAGTTATAATGGATTTACTTGATGATAGTGTTGATGTTTCAAATATGCGAATTGATATTAGTGATTTGATGCAGACTTATTATGGGCTTGATTTGAAAGAAGTTCATTTGGGGGAAGTTGCTACTAAGTTAATGTTGTTGTTAAACAAATACAAAATAAGGATTCCTAAGGAGTACACTATGTTAAGTAGATCTCTTTTGCTTGTAGAGGGGTCTGCTCTAAAACTTGATCCTTCTTTTAATGCGGTTGAGACCTTTAAACCATTTGCTAAAAAATTGGTTGTTAAAAAATTTAGTCCTATTAAGTTGTTCGAAAAATTTAGGACTGAGGTTTTAGAAGTTGAGGGATTAACTAGAGTTGTTCCTAGAACTATTAGAAATATTCTTGCAAAATTTGAGAGTGGTAAAATAAAAGTAGAGTTTGAACACAAGAATTTAGATGTTTTTGCTACTTCGCTTGATCACATAACTAATAAATTAGTTCTTGCAATTATTTTAGGTTCTTTAATAATTGGTTCTTCCCTTGCAATGCTTGTAACTGATAGTATGCATATAAATGGATTGCCGTTAATAACTTTAATTGGTTTTGGGTTTTGTGCAATTCTAGGAATATTACTTGTGTTTAGTTCTATGCAAAAAATAGAAGTTATTTGAGGTGGTGAAAAAATGAGTAAAAAATTGGGTAAAAAAACAAACAAAAAAATGAGTAAAAAAAAGATCAGCGGGTTTGATGAGGAGCGAATGAATAAAGCAATTGAGGAGTTCACTCGACTCGGAATTGGACTTGCAATAATAAGTAAAGATGCTCTTGAAAAAACTATTAAGAGTGTTAGTAAGAAAAAAGGAGTTACAGAAAAAGAGGCGAAAAAAGCAGTAGAGAGTTTAGTAGTTGCTTCAAAGAAGAAGGAAGCAGAGTTCAAGAATAAATTGAAGAAAGCTATTAACACTGCAAAAGAAAAAAGTCCTGTTGTATCAAAAAAAGAAGCTGATGAACTTAAAGCAGAGATTGTTAAGCTAAAATCAGAGAAGAAAAAAAAGGTTGTGAAAAAGAAAAAGTAATTTTGTAATTATGGCAAAATTATTTTTTTTAGTAATAATAGCCTCTCCCAGATTCGAACTGGGGTCTGCGCCTCCAGAGGGCGCTATCCTTGGCCGCTGGACGAAGAGGCTAAACTTCTTTTTTTTATTGGAGTTAAAAAATGCTTTTTAATTAAATTATTCTTAAAAAATCTTTGATTTTTATAAAGGATTGAGTAATAAGTAGCAATTTAAAGCTTTCTTAAAACTAATTTTTGTAGAGCACTTGGTTAATGGGCGGGTAGCTCAGCTGGTTGGAGCACACGACTGATAATTAGAAATCAGTAATCGTGCGGTCAGGAGTTCAAATCTCCTCCTGCCCACTAATATTTTAACATAGTTTACTAATAGTTTTTGTAGTTGCGACTATCGCCTCTAATCCAATCACTAATATTTTAACATAGTTTACTAATAGTTTTGGCGGGGTAGTGCTTTTTTTTAGGATTTAAAAAACTTTTTATTAAATTATACTTTATGAAGAAGCATAATCCTAAAAGTAATTTTTTCCGTGCATCTAAAGAAATTGGGGAGGGGGTTGTAAAGGGTTTTGATTTTGAGAAACCTTTTGACGCTAAATCTTTTTTTGATTCTTTTAAAAACACTGGTTTTCAAGCAACTAATTTGGGTAAGGCGATTGATTTAGTAAAAAGGATGAGGAAAGAAAAAGCAACTATTTACTTGGGGTTTACTTCTAATATGAGTACTTGTGGAGTAAGGGAAGCTATTACTTATTTAGCAAAAAATAAATTGGTTGATGTTATTGTTACTACTACTGGTGGGCTTGAAGAGGATGTTATTAAAGTTCATAAAAATTTTATGCATGGAGAGTATGAAGCTGATGGTGCTAAGTTGAGGGGGCAGGGGGTTAATAGAACTGGAAATATTTTCATTCCTTCTGAGAGGTATTGTTGGTATGAAGAGTTTATGCATAAAGTGATGGATGATGTGTATTCTGAATCAAAGAAAACTGGTTTTGTTATTACTAGTGATAGAATAATTAAAGAGATTGGGAAAAAACTTGAGTCAGAAAAGAATAAGGAAGAGAGTTTTGTTTATTGGGCTTATAAAAATAAACTTGATTTGTATTGTGTTCCTCTTCATGATGGGGCTACTGGGGATCACTTGTATTTTTATAAAAAGGATCACCCTGATTTGGTAGTTGATATGGTTAATGATGTTGAGAAAATGTATGATAGGTTGCTTGTTGAGGATAAGGTTGGTGCTATAATAATAGGTGGTAGTGTTCCTAAGCATTTTATAATGAATAGTTGCATGGTTAGAGAGGGTGCTGATTATACAGTGTATATCAATACGGGTTATGAAGCGGAGGGTAGTAATGCAGGGGCAAATCCTGAAGAAGCTAAGAGTTGGGGTAAAGCTGCACACAATGACAATAATGTAAAGGTTTGGGGAGAAGCGAGTATAATTTTCCCTATTCTTGTAGCAGCTGCTTTTAAACTAAAATAATTTTTTTATTTGGTTTGTTATATTTTTGTATTTGTTTGATTTATTGTTTTTGCTTATTGTTTAACTTAATTTTTTTTATTTAATTTAATTTTTTAGATTTTAATTCTGGTTTGGTTTTTAGATTTTAGTTTTAATTTAATTTTTTAGATTTAATTAAAATTTAATTTTTTGATTTTAATTTTAGTTTTAGTTTTTAGATTTCAATTAGTTCATATTTTGTTTTTCCTAAACCAATTTTTTCAGCATAGTTGAATATATCATCTCCTCTAAATAATTTTTTTCCTTTGTTATTTTTTGTGGTTAAATCAAAACTTGCTTTATCTATTGCAACTGGGTCAGTGGAAGCAAGTAATCCAATATCTTTTAAAATGGGTTTTTGCTTTTCTGCATGACAATCACAATCTTTAGTAATATTCAACAAAAAGTTTATGTAAATCATTTTTTTATTTTTTTGAGCTGCGAGAGCATATTCGGCTAGTTTTTCTCTGAATTTTTTTGGAGTAGTATTTGCCCAATTTATTTGCATTGCGTTGTGTGGACATATTGCTATGCATTTTGCACACCCAATACATTTAGAATAATTAATGTGAGGAATTATTGCATTTATGTTGCATGCGTTTGTTGGGCAATTTTTTGCACACGCGTAACACTTTTTGCATTTTAGTGGATTTAGTATTGGTTTTGATTGGGAGTGCATTGCGAGTTTTCCTCCTCTAGAAGCACACCCCATTGATAGTTGTTTTATTGCTCCTCCAAATCCTGCTAGGATGTGGCCTTTGAAGTGAGCTAGTACTATTATTTGGCTTTGTTCAGCAATTTTTTTTCCAATTTTGCATTTCTTGAAGTGATTTGTGTTGTATTTACTAATATCAATTTCTTTGTAATCTTCTCCACTTTCCCCATCAGCAATAATTATTGGGATTTGGGTGAACGCATGAGCTTTTGCTAAATTTAAATGATCTTTTTTTGTAGTTCTTTTTCCTTTGTATAATACATTTGTTTCAATGTAGAATGTTTTAGATTTTTTTTGTTTGAGGTAATTAATTATTTCAACAAAATTTTTTGATTCAATGAATGTATTATTTTTGTCTTCGCCAAAATGAACTTTTAGTGGAGTGTTTTTCTTAAAATCAAGTACTTTTTCCTCGTTTTGTATTTTTTCAAGTAATTTTTTTGAAGCGGAGTTAATTTCTTTTGTATTATTATACGAATTTATTGGAATGAAATAAACTTTTGACATTTTCTCACAACTCTTTTTTCTTTTTTTGATTTATTTCTTTTTTGTATTCTATGTAGGAGTAAATTATAATAAATATTGAGGATATTATTATTGGCACTATTATAAAAAAGAGGGATAGGTTTGGGGTAATTAATCCAATTAGTGCGAGTATTGCACTTGCTTTGAATAATTTACTTGCTTGATTGTGTGTTTTTTCCCAAACAGTATCACTGCTTAGTGTCCAAGGGGTTTTTACTCCTATAAAAAAATTTCTCTTGGTTTTTTTCATTAAAATTCCTATTGAGTAAAATATTAGTGCAAATCCTATTGCTATTAGTTGTCTTATATCTAGTTTAAATCCAAGGTTTAAGAGGAGGGTTACTATGTGAAGGTAGGCCATGAATATTGTGAAAATTAGTATCATTGCGTGGTATTCTTTTTTGAATGATTCAATATTTGTTTTTAGGGGGTCAATGTTTGGTATGTAATATAATATTAGTAATATTGATGTAGTTAGTAGGGGTATTATAAAAATTCCTATTTCTTTTGGAGTGAATCCATCAGCTGTTCCTTCAAAATTCCAGTGGGTGGCTACTAGGGGGGGTAATTGGTTGAAGAATAAAAAACTTAATGTGAAAGAGATTATGATTAAGCTTATTGAGCAGAGTATGCTGTAATTTAAATTGTTTTTTGAAGAGGTTGATTTTATTTGGGTTTCTTTTTTTTGTAATGGTACTTTTTCTAAGGGTTTTGGGTTTGATTTTGTTTTTTGGTTTCTTTTTTTAGTATTTATTTTTTTCATATTATTTAGTTTTGTGATTTGGTGTATTTAAGGAATTGCTTTTTTGTTTTTGTAGAAAAGCTTTTATTTTGTTGATTCTTTTCTTTCATTAATGTATCCTGAAAATAATTTTTCTAAAAAGAGTGTTCAAAAAAAGAGTTCTTCTACTCGTAGTGTGGTGGGGATAATTGCTTTTGATGGTGAAAAGTTTTTGCTTTTGCATAGAGTACTTAATTGGAGTGGTTGGGAGTTTGCTAAGGGGGGTATTGAGAAGGGAGAGAATATTGAATCTGCAATTAAGAGGGAGTTATTTGAAGAAACTGGGATTCCTCGGTTTGAATTGATTTCAAAGATTGATGAGTACAAGTTTTTGAATAAATTAACTGGTGTGATGGTTCATGTTCAAAATTATTTGGTTAGGGTTTCTAGTAATAATAAAATTACTTTTGAGAATCAACCTTTAGTTGATGGTAAAGTGGTGTATGAGCATGATGATTACAAGTGGTGTTTTCCAAAAGAGGCTGTTAAGTTAATTACTCATAATAATTCTAGAAGGAGTTTAAAAAAAGCAATTAAGTTGTTGGGGTTAAGCATGGAAAAATAGCTTCATTTGTTGGACGCTTTTTTGGGGTTAAATTTTTGAAGTGTTTTGAAGTATTGATTATTTATTTTTGGTGATTTATATGAATTTACCCTTTATTGGTAAAAAAGAAAATGAAGAGAAAAAAGTGGATGATGTGGAGGGGGGTGTTATTGAGGGGAAGTATGATGAACCTTGTGCTTTGTGTGGTAAATCTCCCACTGATAAGAAGTGGGGTGGACAGTTTTTTCACAAGAAGTGTTTTAGAAAAATTAAGAAAGGAGCTAGGGGGATGCTCTAATTTTTTTAAAAATTTGTTTTTTTTTTTATTTTTTAAAATTAATTATTTCTTTTTTCAATAATTCGCTTAGTATTTTCCCATCAACTTTTTTGAGTGTTTCTTCTTTCATCAAATCTCCCATTAGTGGCCCAATTGCACCCATTCCTTTTGTTTTTACTAATTCTTCATTCTTTTTTACAATTGTTTGAATTATTTTTTCAACTTCTTTTGAATTAGTTTCATTGTTTTGTTTTTCAGCGAGTATTTCTTTTATTGTTTTTCCTTTTGAGATTTCAATTATTGCTTCTCTTAAATCATTTTTGGATAGTTGTTCTTTGCTTTCAAGAATTAATAAGTTTTTCAAATCTTCTTTAGTTATTTTTTCAATTTCAATATTGTTTCTTTTTAATTCGGTTAGGGTTTGGAGTAAGAGGTTTGCAGTAACTTTTGGGTTTGTTCCTATTGCAACTAGTTCTTCAAAAAACCTAGCATAATTATTTAGTTTCATTTCTTCTACGTGGTTTGTGCTTAGCCCTAATTTTGTATAATATTTTTCTCTTTCACTTAAACTCTTAGGTAATCCTTTTTCCAAAATTTTGATGTATTTTGGGTCAAGTTCTCTAAAAGGAACATCAGTTTCTGGGTACATTCTTGCTTCTCCCGAAATTGGTCTTTGATATTCGCTTGAACCATCTTCTAGCGCTCCTCTGGTTTCTGAAGGTACTTTTTCAAATGCAATTAATATTCTTTCTTTTATTGATTCAAAAGCTTTTTTTGCGTTTTCTTCTTTTGCAACTATTAAAACAAAATTATCTTCTTCACTGCAATTTAATATTTTGGTTACTTCTTCTACTTCTTTTTGAGTGATTCCGTAATTTGGTAATTCATCTCTGTGTAGTATTCCACTTACTCCTGTTGCTTTTGCATATGCACTTAATTCCGAACCAAATCTTTTTGCCCCAACTTTTTCACCCAATATTCCTTTCATTTTGTTTAGTTTGATTCCAAATATTGGTTTGTTTTTAATGAATTGGCATTCAGTTTTTTTGAATACTTCACTCAAATCTTTTTCTTTTTCAATTAATTCTTTTTTTTCTTTTTCATTTATTTTTTTGTTTAGGATTTCTTTTATTTTGATTAAATCTAATTGTCTTTCAACTTCTTTTTCCACCACTGTTTTTATTTGTTCAAGTTCTTGACACCCTTTTATTTCACACCTTGCTCCTTCTTTTATTGATACGTTCACATCTTGTCTTATTGTTCCTTTTCCTCTTTTAGTATTGCAAGTTAATCTCATTATTTCCCCAATTTTTTTTGCAGTGCTCACAGCTTCTTCGGGTGTTCTTATATCAGGTTCGGTTGCGAGTTCTATTAGTGGTATTCCCAATCTGTCTAAATTATAATAAATTTTTCCTTGTTCTTTTTTAATTGGCCTTGCAGAATCTTCTTCTAGTACTATTGTTTGTATTCTAATTCTTTTTTTTTCTTTTGTTGTATTTATTTCTAGTTCTCCTCCTAAGGAAACTAGGGTGGTTCTTTGAAATGCACTTGTGTTGGAACCATCAATAATTATTTTTCTCATTGTAATTAATCTGTCTACTGGATTTGATTTGCATAGTAGTGCTACTTCAAGAATTGTTTTGAGTGCATCTTCATCCATTTCTTGTGGTGGTTCTTCATCTAGTTCTATTAATGAAATATTTTCTTTTTTTCCAGAGTAGTAAAAGGTTTCGTTTCTTTTGAACGCATCAAGAGCGGTTTTGTCATATTCTCCTAGTTCGCTTGCAACTGGTCTTAGTTTTCGTTCTATGGTGAAATCAAATTCGTCACTCAAGGTGCTTGGGGTTCGCATGAATAATTTTCCAGTGTCTAGTTGTTGGTGTACTTCTAGTCCTGCTTTTAACCCAAGTTTTTCATAATCCATTTTTCTTCAACCCAATTTTTCCATTACGTTCTGATTAAATTAGATGGGAAAGAATTAAAAAATAGTTAAATTAGTTTTATTGGTTATTTTTTAGCAATAACCATAGTATCCGCAAATTGAACCATATCCAACTGTTATTCCCCATCCATCAGAGTCATAGTAAGAAACGCTTCCTCCGTATCCTCTGTATGGGTTAATGTATGCTGCGGGAGCTACGTAAGTGTATCCGTATGTTGGGTAAACCACTGGCACTGAATAATATGTTGGGTAGTAGTATGAAGTGTAGTAAGTTGGGTAGGTGTATGCTGTGTAAGGAGTGTATGCTGGTGTTGGGTAATAAACACTTGAACCATATGTTGAAGTGTAATAATATCTATTAAATCCAGAGTATGCGAACGCACTACTCAAGAGCAATATTAATGCAACTATTAACATTGTCAATTGATAATTCTTCATAATGGTTGTTCACCCACTAAATTATACCAAAACCTATTTATAAACATTTCGTTAACGTGAAAAAGTGAATAAGAGTTATTTTTATTCTTCAGTATAGGTGTCAGTTCTTGTGAAGGGTGTTATTTCTCCTCTCAAATTTTTTGGTAGCATTTCTATTACTTCTTCTTTTGAATAGTTCTTAAGCAACCAAGATAATTTTATGAGTGCAGTTTCTGGTAGCATATCTTCGCAATATATTGCTCCTGTTGCAGCAACTTTTCTTAAATTAGTGTATACAGTTGGGCTTACTCTTCCATTTAAGCATTGTGAAGTTATTCCGACAATGCACTCACTTTCAACCAATTTTTTTATTGCTTTAATAAATGAATCATTTTCTCTAATAGGGGTGTGGCCAAGTCCTGTTCCTTCAATTATTAATCCTTTATAATTTTCTTTTTGGTAGTATTCAATTTCTTTTTCGCTAATAAAGGGGTGCATTTTTATTAACCCTACTTTTTCTTCTAAATTGTTGATTAATTTAAATTCCCCTTGTTGTTTTTCAAATTCAATTTTGTCTTTGATCCACTTAACTTCTTTTGTTCTATAATCAACTAAAGCAATTGGGGTGTCATTAATTGTTTTGAATGCATCTCTTCTTGAGGTGTGCATTTTCCTAACTTTTGTAGGGTTTAGGATTGCGCAACAATCATCATTTGTTGAGTTGTGCATGCATACAG
>MWBC01000016.1 GCA_002068885.1 archaeon ADurb.Bin336 | reverse complement strand
TTTCAATTATTTTTTTAGCTAACTCAATTTTTTTGTTAGGAGTGTTATAAGGTACTCCAATATTCCAAACAACTTTTCTCTTCAACGCCCCTGTTATGTTAATTATTATTTCTCCTGAAAGAATACTATTTGGAACAATTACTAATCGCTTATCCAAATCTCTTATTTTGGTGTATCTAAGATTTATGGCTTCCACTGTTCCAGTATAAGCCCCATTAGAAAATGTAATCAAATCCCCTATTACAAACGGTCTTGAAAATATAATTGATACTCCTCCAAAAGCATCAGCAATAGTTTTTTGAGCAGCAAAAGCAAATGCTATTCCTCCTATTCCTAGCCCCGCAAGTAAAGCCATTACATCAATACCCATATTGCTAAGAATTAGTATCACTGACAAAAGTACTACTGTAACTTTTAGTGATTTTTTTATCCAAGGAACTAATTGATTATCACGCTTTGTCCTAGTTTTACCAGTAATTGGTTTTACTATTCTCTCAAAAAAAGATTCTATAAACTTTAATGCAAACCAAGTAACATCAACCATCACTAATAATTTTATTGCGTTGTAAAAAAAGTTGTCAACAAATGGTTCAAAAACAAGGAATTGATAAGCTACTAAAAAACCAATTAGTATTACAAAAAAAGCAAATGGTTCTTCAAACAAATCAACCAAAATATTGTGAAAATCATTTTTGGTTTTGGATGCTAGCTTAGCCAAAATATTTTTTGAGAAAAAAATGATTACTCTTAAAAATATAATAAAAACTAGTATTACTATTAAAGCATAAACCCACGCACTTACTGGATTTCCAAAATACACTAACGAAAAAATATTTGATAACAACATAAAAAAACACTTCTTTTTTTACGAAATTAATTAAACTAAACTTTTTTTCAAACACATTATTCTTGTTTTTAAGTTTTTATAAATTAATTTTTTGTAATAATCTTTAAAAAGCAATTCTTTTTTTGAAATGGTTTTTTAGAAAAATGTCCAAGAAAGGAATATAAACTCCAAGACTTCAATTAATATTATGTTTGGCCCTAATTTTAGTGGATTTGGTCAGCGGGGATTTATTTCCTTTATGATTGATGAAACTACTTACTACAAAGACCAAATAAGAATTGTTCTAAAAAGAACCAAATTATTTACTAACAAATACCCTAAAATAATTTTATTTATTTTAGTTACAATCCTGTCAATTTATTTGTTCAATAATGAGTTATTTTCAGAGTTTGTTTCAACCCTTGACCAATTTGTTTTTTTAGGAGAATTTATTGGAGGAATATTGTTTGCTTTTGGATTAACAGCACCTATAGCAGTAGCTATTTTTCTCAAGTTCAATCCCCAAAACATTTTCATTTCTGCTTTAATTGGAGGGGCAGGAGTTGTGGTCGCAGATTTATTGATTTTTAAATTCATTAAAGTTTCTTTTGAAGATGAATTTGAAAAACTGAAAAAAGAAAGGCCTTTTCTTTTTATGAAAAAACAAATTAATACTTTCATTAATCCTACGCTAGCGCATTATTTGACATTTGCTTTTGCAGGATTTCTTTTTGCTACTCCCTTACCTGATGAATTATCCATAATGCTTCTTGCAGGCATAACTAAAATAAATATGAAAACCCTTGCCATAATTAGTTTTGTTTTTAGTTCAATAGGAATATTTTTTCTATTATCAATCTAAAACCAATTTAGTATTATTCTGAAAATAAGGTTATTCTAAAATACATCTTAGAATTATTTGAATAATTTTTTAATTAAATTACCTGATTTTTCTTCTCCATTAAATAATTCTGATGGTATTACATACACTTTTGTTTTGCTTTTGTCTGTGCTCAAAGAGTGTATTGTTTGTAGTGTTCTTAATAATACCCCTCCTTTGATGCTTGTTAGTTCTTTTGCTGCATCGCGGAGATTTTTTGATGATTCCATTTCTCCTTGTGCTCTTAGTAGGATTGCTCTTTTTTCTCTCTCTGCTTCTGCTTCTTGAGAAATTATTCTAACTAAACTACTAGGCAAAATTATTTCTTTTAACTCTACTGATTCTACTTTAATTCCCCAAGGGTCAGTAACTTCGTCCAAAATAACTTCAATTTTTTTTGCAGTAGCATCTCTTTGGGATAATAATTCATCAAGTTCAGTTTCTCCAATTATTTCTCTCATAGTGGTTTGAGCTAATTGACTCACTGCGTACTTATAATCCTTGATCTCAATTATCGCTTTTTTTGCATCACTCACTCTATAATAAACAACTGCATTAACTATTGCTGAAATATTATCCTTAGTCATTATATCTTGTTTAGGAACATCAATCACTGTTGTTCTAACATCCACCTTATACCATTTTTGAATAATTGGTAACACCATTCTCAAACCAGGTTCCATTATTCCCGAGTATTTCCCAAGAGTAAATTTAACTCCTCTTTCATACTCATTAATCACTTTTGTGGAATTAATTGCTAAAAAAATTATCAACAACACTAAGGGCACGAACATTACAATAACGAAACTAAAAATAATTCCTAAAACACCCATCATTTTTTCTTCCCCCCATATCCCTTAACCGGTTTTATCATATCTAATGGAATAAAAAACACTATTTCATTAGCAGGGTCTGAAGAAATATTATCCAATTCTTGTAGTGTTCTCAAATTCAATCCACCATCCACTTCCCCAATTATTTTAGCTGCTTTTGAAACTAATTTTGCTGCAGCCGCTTCCCCACTAGCTTTAATGACAGCTGCTCTTCTTATCCTCTCTGCTTCAGCGGCCTTAGCCATTATTGTTTTCATTGACTCTGGTACTTCAATGTGTTTTAATTCAACTGAATCAACTTTAATTCCCCAAGGGTCACTTGCTATATCAACAATTTCTCTTATCTTTCCAGAAGCCTCATCCCTATTACTTAAAACTTCATCAAGCTTCATTTCACCCACTACATTACGCATTGCTGTTTGGGCTAATTGACTAATTGCATAAACATAATTATCCACTTCTATTATTGATTTCTCTGCTTCATTTTCTCTTATCTTATAATAAATAACTGCATCAACACTAACAGAAACATTATCCTTAGTCATTATATCTTGTTTAGGAACATCAGTAACAACAACCCTCAAATCAACTTTGGACACTCTTTGAACTATTGGTAGCACTACATTCAAACCCGGTTGTAACAACCCATCATACTTTCCAAACGAAAACACTATTCCTCTCTCATATTCATAAATAATTACAACAGAATTGGTGAACAAAAAAATAAACACGATAAATAGTACTATGAACAAAGGAAAAAAAGAAAAAAGGGATATTATGGTAACTAAAGCAAATAGTGATAAGAATATTAGCCAAATTTTTGAGAACAAATTCATTAATTAGAATAAATTATTTTCTTTTTTTAAACTTATGCTAGAAACTAATTTAAACCTAATTATTACAAATCAGTTAGTTTATTATGCCTAAGAAAAACTTGCCTAAAAAAAATATTCCTAAAAACAAGGCATCTAAGGAAAATTCATATAAGAAAATATCCAATAAAAAGATGCCTAACACCCATAAAGAAAACTTGCTTAAAAAAAATACTCTTAAAGAAAACCCTCCTAAAAACAAAACAACCCTTTCTGAAATTGGTGAGAAAATTTATTTAAATGCTTCAAAGTACCCTAAAATAATTACTTTTATTTTTTGCATAATTTTAGCAGTGTATTTTTCACAAAAAGCTGCTTTCCTTGTTGGTTTACACCAATTAGAAAGTATGGGTTATTTAGGAATTTTAATTATAGGAACTTTTTACTCTTTTGGATTCACTACACCATTTGCAACAATAGCTTTACTCAATCTTCACCCAACAAACATTCTACTCGCTGCTATAATAGGAGGAATAGGAGCAACTGTTTCAGATTTCTTGATTTTTAAATTCGTTAAATTTTCTTTTGAAGATGAATTTATTAAACTAAAAAACGAGTGGTTTATTGTGTTTGTTAAAGAAAAAGTTTCAAGCATCATCCCTCCTATTTTAACAACTTTCATTACTTTTATTATAGGAGGAATATTTCTTTCCTCTCCTCTTCCTGATGAAGGAGGAGTAATGATCCTAACAGGAGTAATGAACATCAAACCAAAGTTATTAGTCCTAATTAGCTTATTCTTCAAAACAATAGGAATACTGTTTTTGCTAGCAGTACAATTATAACAAAAAACAATTTATATTCTCAAAATTAATTAAAAGAGAAAGTTATTAAACCCCAAAATTCATTTCTTTTCTCATGAACGCCTTTAGAAGAAGAATCAAATCGATAGTTGATTCTGATTTATTTAACTCCTTCATTATAATAGTCATTTTATTTTCTGCTGTTCTAGTTGGTTTTAGTGTTGATTTGAACCATTCTTCTCAATACCTCCAACTAGTAAATTCTTTAGAATTCATAATTCTCATTATTTTTAGCATTGAAATAATTATGAGAATACTCGCTGAAGAAAAACCACTCGATTTTTTCCTTGACGCGTTTAACTTATTCGATTTTTTGATAGTAGCAATATGTTTTGTTCCTTTTCAAAGCAAAGCAGTTTATATTCTTAGATTGGTTAGAGTTTTTAGAACATTTAGAATATTTAGGGCTTTTCCAAATCTTCGCCCAGTAATGAAAGGAATAGTAAAAAGCTTATCCTCGGTTTTTTTTGTAGCAATTTTGTTAATTGTAATGATTTACATTTATGCTGTACTAGGAGTTTCTTTGTTTGGTTCAGTTGACCCAGTGCACTTTGGTTCCCTTTGGAAAGGATTATTCACTTTATTCCAAATACTAACTCTAGAAAATTGGAATACTATAATGCTTCCTGCTAACGCTGCCTACCCACTAGGAGGGCCCCTTTATTTTGTTTCATTCATAATAATTGGAACCATGATTATAATGAATTTATTTTTGGGAATAATTATTGGAAATATGAGTAAAGCAATTGAACAAGCAACTAACAATGAAGATATGAAAGATTATTTGGATGAAGATGCTCTAAGAGAAGCACAAATAGATAGAAGGTTAAAAAACATTGAAAAACAATTAGACACATTAATAAAAAAAGAAAAAAAGAGGAAATGAATTTTATTAGATTTTTTTGAATTTATAAGAAATTGTTCCAATAAGTTTCATTTAATTCAGCTACCATAAAATTTACTAATTCTAAATATTTTTCCTTTTTTGTTTCTGTTACAAATACTTCATCAGCAAGATGCAATGCATCTAAAAAATCCGAACGATTCTTTTTTTGTATTATTACTGGAGGGTATTTGTTTTTCATTAAAATAAAATTCATTAGCATTCGACCAGTTCTACCATTACCATCCATAAAAGGATGAATTTTTTCAAATTTGTGATGAAAAATAACTGCTAAAACAAAAGGGTGCAATTTTGTTTTATTTTCAGTATACCATTTTAGCAACAAATCCAAATCCGATTTCACTAAATGAAATGGAGTTGATTTGAAAGTTGATTTTGTAATAATTACATCCCTAGCACGATATTCATTTCGCATATCAATATTTTCCATTAAATCAGCATGAATTTTTTTTATCAACGTATGCGAAATTTCTTTTTTAAAGTCAAGTGTTTCAAAAACTTTTTTAGTGTTTTGTAAATCATATATTTCTCTAAGAGTTTTATTTTTTGGAGTCAATCCTTCTTCTAATAATTCTCTTGCTTCTCTTAAGTCAATTGTGTTCCCTTCAATTGAAGTAGTATTAAAAGCAAATTCAATAATAAAATTATTAAAAATTTCTTTCTTTGTTAATGGATCTAATTTGTTAAAAACTTTGTTAAAATGAAGAGCACATGCTTCAACAAGAAAAATATTTTTGCCCAAAAAAGGATCAGCTTTCAATTTTTTTTCCTTAACTTTTTCTAAAAAATGATTTGATTCTAACACAAAATTAATCTTTCTGTATGCTTTATCAATTTCTTTCTTAAATTTTGGTAATTTAGAAAGAGTTTTTTTTGCTTCAGCAACATTACTCCCAAGATAAGCAATATCTTTTGAAATAACTCTTGACCCCTTCCTCAAAGAAGCTCTTAGATAATAATAGGATTTATTACCCACCACTTTTTTGAAAACATAAACCATAAAGAAAGAATAATACAAATAATATATAAATCTACCCACTACATCACAAATTTTAATTGTAGTGGGTAAATACCTAACCAATACTAAATTAATTAAACAAATTTATTTGAATAATTTTGAAAAATAATTTAATCATAAATCCTTACAATAAATAAATTTTGAAATATCCCTAATGGAACAACTATTCCAAAATTTTTTGCAAAAGGTTAAATACACTAAAGTTCTTTTTTTGTGATGAATTCACTTGTAAAAAATATTGGTAAAACTCCTATTGTACAACTCAATAAACTTGCAGGTAAAAACATTTTTGTAAATCTCGCTTATTTGAATCCGAGTGGAAGTATTAAAGATGTGATGGCGAAGTACATTATTGAGAAAGCAGAGAAGAAAGGGGAACTAAAAAAAGGAACTACTATTTTGGAAGCAACTAGTGGTAACACTGGAGTATCTTTTGCAATGCTTTGTGCAATAAAAGGATACAAATTTGTTGCAATAATGCCTGAAAATCTTAGTTTGGAGAGAGTAACAATGATGAAGGCCTACGGGGCAAAAGTAATTCTCACTCCTGCAAAAAAAGATATGGCCGGAGCGGTGGAGAAACTCAATTATTTGTTAAAAACAATGAAGAATGTTTGGTCGCCTAAACAATTTGAAAACGAGGATAATATTAGGGCTCATGAATTAATTAATGGGAGAGAAATTGCAAGAACCCTAGGAAAAGTGGATGTGATTATTACTGGGGTTGGGACTGGCGGAACTCTTATTGGTACTGCAAGGGCTCTTAAAAAAATAAATCCTGATTTGAAAGTAGTTGCAATTGAACCTTATGAAAGCGCGGTTCTTAGTGGAAAAAAACCCGGAGTACACAACATTCAAGGAATTGGAGAAGGATTTATTCCTGATTTAATGAAGAAAGAACACTTTGATTTAATTTTACCAATAAAAACAAAGGACGCTGAAAGAATGGCTGTAAAAATTGCTAAAAAAGAGGGATTGTTTGTGGGAATATGTTCAGGAGCAAATTTGTTAGGCGCAATAAAAGCTTCAAAAATTTTTGGAAAAAACAAAAAAATAGTTACTTACTTCATTGATAACGGAGCAAGGTATTTTAGCACAGGAATATTTGGAAAATAAATACTCTGACCGGGATTCGAACCCGGGTTAATGCCTAATTCCATCTTTCGCTATGGGGTATCGAGCTCATCAGAGCGAAGATATCCCCTTTCGCAAGCCTTAACAAGGCTTTGAGAAGGCACTGTGCTTGACCACTGCACTATCAGAGCACTTTTTGAACTTTCAGTTCAAAACCTGCACTAAAAAAAACCAATTGGCACCCTTTGAATTCTTCAAATCCAAACCCCACACTAAAATTATTCGCTTTGCGAATTAATTATTTTTCATTTAATTAGGTTTAAATGTCTTGCTTATAACATTTAAAAAAAAAATATTTGCTATGATTATTAATTTTAAATCGAATTACTTTTTTTTGGTTTTATCAATTAGCAATAATTTTTCTTCAAGTAAAGGCAAATTTATTTGAGTATCTTTACAACCATCTTTTAGTAAAAGAACAGCTTGGGGAATTACATCAACTTGTTTTGTTAGTTCAAACGCTAGTAGTGCTTCATGAAAACAACAAACTCCTAGCGCTGCTTTGGGTTCGTATTTTTCAAGTACTCTTTTAACCATGCTTCCCCCTGGAACAATAAATATTTTTGTGTAACCGATTTTCTCTGCAATTTCAACTGCTTTGTCCAAATCACACCCTCCACAGTGTTTGCAATGCAACCCTTCCTCATCAGTAGTAGCTTTACACACTTTAGTATTTCTTGAACAATGAGGCAAGAATAGGGCCCTGTCTTTGAATGGAATTTTTTTGAATTCTGGTTCATACACTGCGTTTCTTAGTTCAATGTGAGCGAATTGGATTAATGCGTCACTTAACCCCATTGATTTTCCTATTCCTTGTGCTGCGCTTGCAGCGTTTAGGTGTGCTCCTGTATCAACTGCTTTGGCAACTGTGAGTTTTATTTTTTGATAAATATTTTCAACCATTGATAAGAAGAAAGTAAAAGCAATCAATTAAAAAGTGATTTAAAGTGAAAAAAATTATTTTGTTTTAATTATTTTTACCCAACCATGATTGGCATTAACTTCAACTAGTTGCCCATCTTTAAGTACTTTTGTCGCTATTTTTGTTCCAATGATGCAAGGAATTTTTAGTTCTCTTGAAACTATTGCCGCGTGACAAGTTATTCCTCCTTCATCAGTAACTATTGCACTCGCTTTTTTCATTGCAGGAATAGAATCAGGGCGAGTCATTACTGCTACTAGAATATCGCCTTGTTCTACTTTTGATATTTCTGTTACACTTTTCAGTATTTTTACTCTTCCAATTGCTTTTCCTACTGAAGCAGTGAGTCCTCTAAAATCATCTATTTGCCCCAACTCTTTACTTCCTAGAATAGTTTCTTTTACTTTATCAGCTTCTTTTCCAACCACTGCTTCCATTCCTTTTTTATCCCAATAATATACACTATTTTGTTTTCTTGCAAGCATTTCTTTTTCTTTCAATTTTCCATCAAACACCATTTGCACTTCTCTTTGAGTAATGTATTTTAGTGAATCAATAGGAATTTTTGTTCTTTTTGATATTTCTTCAATAAATTTTGAAAGATAATGAGTTGTGAGAAAAGCGAATTTTTTTCTTTCATCTTGCCAAAGAGTAAAATCTTCTGAAATTGTAATCAAGCTAATTATTTCTTTATTTAATTTCATTGCTTTGATTAATTTCTTTTTTTTGATTTTATTTTCTTTTGGAGTGTTTGATAATCTTTTTATTTCACTATTAATATTTAGTTTTGAATTAAATATTTTTTTAATTTCTTCAATAAAGTACTCATTTTCCAAAATAGTGTTATCCACATAATTGTTTCTCGTCCAATAATATTTTTTTTGATGTGAAGAAATTAATTTATCCACATTTGTTCCTTTTAGTTTTTCATTAATTTCTTGTGCATTTAATTTTTTGAAAAGATTTGCGTATTTTGTTTTTTTTATTTTTAGAGCAAGTTTTAGTAAATCCACTTCAGCATCATTAATAAATGATAAGTGAATTGGGGCGGTGAGAGTGGAGAACGCTTCAGTGAAACGCATTTTGTTTCTAACACTTGATTCTTCAAAAGCATTTTTTATTTTTCCAGCAATTATTTCATCAGACCCAAGTGCAAAACCATCAATTATTGAACTCAAGCTTCCTCTGTTTAAAATTATTCTAAAACAATTGTCATAATACTCTAAGAATTCTTTGTTATTTAGTTTTGACAAATCTTTTTTATCCAACTCCTTGCACATTTTTTCAAATGCTTTTTCATCCTTCTTCCAAAGTTTCATTAATTTTTTACCATAATTTGTATCTTTTTTCAAATTAGCAAGAACCGTTTCAGTAACTCTTTTCATATCATCTTGGAGTATATACCAATCAGCTTTTCCTGAATCCAAAAAACAGTAATGCACAGAAAAATCAAGTCCTTTTTTTCTTTCTTCATGAACTAATATTTCCGCTTCTCCTATCCAGTGCATAAAGTAAGGTGCTCCGTCAAATCTTTGGTGATACCATTCTTTACTAACCCACTTTGAAAGGTTTTTCATTAAGTGTCCTTCAATATACTGCATTTTTTCTTCCATTCACTCACCAAAAAAAATTGCTCTAATAATATTACCTCAACCAAACTAATTAAATATGTGTAGTATTATATATTACTACATGGATATTCAAATAGAAAAAGTGCTTACTGAAAGTGGTTTTTCTAGGGGAGAGGCTAAAACTTATATTGCTCTTTTGGATTTGAAAGAAGCAAACGCAAGTGAAATTTCAAAAAAATCTCAAATTCATAGAGTTAATATTTATGATATTTTAAAGAAACTTGAAGAAAAGGGGTTAGTTAGTGAAATTATTATTAATTCAAAAAAAATTTATCGTCCTTCTAACCCCGATCATTTGGTTGAAGTAATAAATCAAAAAAAAGAAGCTCTTCTTGAAGTAATTCCTTTGATTAATAAAAAAATGAGTGATTCTAAAAAAGAACAACAAGTGTTTTACTTAACCGGAGCAGAAGGAGTTCTTAAAGCATACAACATGATGCTTAATGAGAATAGTGAAATTTTGGGGCTTGGAGGCAGTGGATTTACAAGAAAATATTTGGGTTATAAGCATGATGTTTGGAACAAAGTAAGGTTGAAGAAAAAAATACCTATGAGAACAATTTATTATGAGTTTACAAGAGATGATAAGGAAAAATCTTGGAAGGAGAAAACTGTTAAGATTCGTTACCTCCCTGATTCAAAACGAACCCCTTGCATGATTGATATTTGTGGAAGCTTAATAGTTAATTTAATTCCTCAAGAGAACACTATTCAAACAATTGTAATAAGAAATCAAAATCTTGCGGACACATTCAAAACCTTTTTTGAAGAAATTTGGAAAATTGCTAAAGAATGATTTAGGACGAAGGATCTTTTCCCAATTTAGCTTTTTCAAATTGGTTTCCAATAAAGAAGCTTATTATTGCAATAATAGTTCCGCCAAAAATAATTAATGGTATTAAACCAAGGAATGTTTTGAGTTTATCCTTAGAATGAACATAATGTCTACCATAAAAAAAGTTTGCTAAAATTCCTCCAAGAATAAAGCATCCAAATCCAACAAAAATCAAATATGAGCTTAGAGGTATAACTAAAAATATAACCCAACCAATAATCATCATACATACAAAAATTAATGTAAACTTCAAATTCTTTTCCATGATCATCAATGCTATCCTGAAATATTTAAACTTTTTGTTGCTTATTAAGAATCATATTTATCCCTTCATGAATTCCTGTAATTGATAAAAGAATCCCAAAGATGATTAAACTAATGTCTTCTCCACTTAGATCTGGGAGAATTCCTTGAATAAAACGATTATAAAAACTAAAAACTACTACAAATATTAAAAAAGATCCAACAATAACTCCTAAAACTCCTCTGTATATTCTGTTTTTAATAAAGAAAAAAGAAACTAAATAAAGTAGGGCTACTATCCCGATTATACTAATTGCTAAAGAAACCTCATCCATAAACAAATCAACCTTTTTACTTAGATTAATTATTTTAACAAAAAAAAGGAATCGCACTAATTGGTAAGTGCCACTGGGCGGAATCGCACCGCCGAGCTTCCGATTATGAGTCGGACGATCTAACTGCTGATCTACAGTGGCAACACATTACCTTTTTGGTAATAAAACTTCAACAATTAACACAATAATGCTTCGCATTTTTCGCGAACCTTTCTGCAAAATTTTTATTTTGCGAAACACGCAAACTTGTTTGCTTTGTTTTTTTAAAAAGGTTCCGATGCTAACTGCTGATCTACAGTGGCAAAAACAAATATTTTTGCTTTTTTTCCCAAATTTCTTTTAAATAAAAGAAGAAGGGCCTCACTAAATAGAATTTTCTTTGAAAAGGTTTTAATACTTGCTTTTTTGTTTAAAATTTAGTCTTCAGGGTTGTTTAGTCGGCTTTTTACGAGTAGTTGGGTTCCGTGGAGTATTACTCTGTCAGCAAATCCGTTGAATAAGCTTGTTTCTAGTACTCCGGGAATTTTTTTTACTTGAAAATCTATGTCATCTGTGTCATAAACTTCGTCAAGGTTTATGTCTATAAAGTAGTGTCCTGTTTCGCTTAGTACTGGTTTGTCTTTATCCATTCTTAGTTTTACTTCGCCTAGATTCATTAGTTGGGCAATTGTTTTGTTTATTGCAAATGAACTTACTTCTGCAGAGATTGGCCAATCCAGTTTTTTAACAAATTCTTTTTCGTCACAAATTACTAGCATTTCTTCTGCATCTAGTGCAATCATTTTGTCTCTAATGAGTGAGGTTGTTTCGTTTGAGATGTAGTTAAAATCTTCGTCTACTTGGTCAACAAAGTCAAATGCTAGGTCAATATCTACTTCATCAAGTGAAACTACTGGTATTTTTAGTTGGTTTGCGAGTAGTGCCATTGAGTGGGAGGTTGGAACTACTTTTATTCTCACTCCGGAATTTGTAGAGTATAGTGCCAGTTTTTTTAAGAAGTCCTCGTTAGTGGGCCCTGTTCCGAATGAAACTACTGAATCTTGTTTCACGTATTTTTCAAGTAGTGCTTCTATTCTTTCATCTGTTAACATACTTAAGGGATAAGGTTTTTGTTGAATAAAAAGATTATTGTTTAATGTTTGATTTAGTTAAAAGTGGTTATTATTCAGAATTTGATTATTTTTTGATTTAATCTTTTCTCCAAATTCAGGATTTAATTATTTTTTGATTTAATCTTTTCTCCAAATTCAGGATTTGATTATTTTTTGCATTAATCTTTTCTCCAAGTTACTTTCACATCATCAGTTCTTTGTTTGGGTAGAATTGCTAGTTTGCTTTTTGGGGTTCTTGCTCCTGAGGAGTACATTAGTGCTCCAAGCCACCCTATTTGAGCAGCATTATCCACCATTACTGAGTTTGGTGGAATGAATAATTTTGCGTTTCTTTCTTTGCACATTATTCCCACCATTTCTTGAAGTGCTTTTGAGCACCCTACTCCTCCCCCTAAAATCACTTCGTTTTTTTCTGTGTGTGCTAGTGCTCTTTCGGTTACTTCTGTTAGCATTGCAAATGCGTTGTGTAGGGCAGAGTAAATTAAATCTTCTTGTTTTATTTTTCCTTCTTTCACTTCCTCAATTTTTTTTGTTGAAGATGTTAGGAGTCCGGAGAAAGCAAGGTCCATTCCTTTTACAGTGTAAGGTAATTCAATTAGTTTTTTTGAATTATTCAAAGTTTTGTTGTTAGTTGTTTTTGATAAATTGCTTTTGAAATATAA
>MWBC01000015.1 GCA_002068885.1 archaeon ADurb.Bin336 | reverse complement strand
TAATAAAATTATTATTGATTCTGGGGAAGAGATTATCATTAATGGATTTATTTGCATTCTTGGGGGATATCTAAATCTATTTAAATCATTTAAGTTAACATCTGAAATTATTGGCTTAGGGATGTTTTGATCTGTTAATTGTTTATTGTTATTATTAAAAAAGAATGGTTCTCCTATCCAAATAACTGAATATACTCCAATTAAAAAGTATATAATTGCAAAGCCCCCGTAGAGAAGACTAATCCACATAACAATTTTTTCTTTATTACTTTGGCTTAATAGTGTTTCAATTGGTTTCATGTTTCATCACGTTTCATAACCTATTAATAACTATTTCTATTTGTTTCAAGTTGTTACAATAATACTTATTATTTGTTACAAAACAATTATAAATATGATTAGTAAAAAGTCAAGAGATGGTTTTGTTCATAAACAATCTGATAAGGAAGTCCTTTCAGTTAGAGATGCTTGGAAGATTTATAAAATGGGAGAATCAGAGGTTATAGCGGTTAAGGGAATTAATATTAATATTAATGAAGGTGAGTTTGTGGCAATAATAGGATCTTCTGGTTCAGGTAAATCAACAACTCTAAACATTGTAGGGGCTCTAGATATTCCTTCAAGAGGCGAAGTTTTTCTAAAGGGTGTTGATATTACTAAGCTTGATGAATCTTCTCTTGCAAGAATAAGGGGTAAGGAGATTGGGTTTGTTTTTCAAGCGTTTCATCTTTATCCTTCATTAAATGTTTATGATAATATTGCTCTTCCAATGAGAATTCATGAGTTTGGTGAAGATGAGATTAAAAAAAGGGTTCCTGAATTAATTTCTCTTGTTGGATTAAATCACAGAGAAAATCATTTGCCTTCTCAATTATCAGGTGGGGAAAGGCAAAGAGTTGCTATTGCAAGGGCATTGTCTACAAAGCCTTCAATGATTTTAGCTGATGAACCTACAGGCAATCTTGATTCACAAACTAGTCTTGAAATAATGAATATTCTTGTCAACCTCCATAAACAAGGTAAGACAATAGTTATTGTTACACATGAAATTGATGTAGCTGCTTTCGCGAAGAGAGTTATTACTTTAAAGGATGGGGTTGTGTTGAATGATACAAGACAGAAAGGTATTAGTAATATTAAATTGGTTAAAGAAATCAAAAGAAAAGGAGTTGGTGTGAATGGATAAGAAATTGAGTTTTAATAAAAATGAGGGTAGCTCTCATAATAAAGGGTGTAATAGGGGTAATATTTTTGTTAAAAAATTTAATTTGATATTTTTGGTATTAATTTGTTTAGTTACTTTGGCGAGTTATTCTTTTGCAGCTAATGTTAATACTCAATCAGATTACTTATATCCTGCAGAGATTAGTGGTTATAGATTTCTTCCTTCAACAATAACTTCTGGAAATGTAGTAAGTGTTGCAGTGGATATTTATAATAAGGGTTCTTTAGTTTCTATGGATGACATAATATTAACTCTTGATATTAACACAGGCGATTATCTTGAACCAGTAGAAGAAAGTAGTACTATAATAAATTCAATAAGTAAAGGTTCTACAAAAACTGCAGTTTTAAAATTCAAAGTTAATGAATCCACTCCACCTGGTTACTATAATTTGTTTTTGAAGATGAGTTTTAAGAGAACTGATTATAAGGGTAATGCAATTGATGTTAATCAAACAAATATTTTGATTGTTCCGGTTTCGGCTTCTCAAGAAAGTATTGGAATTGAAATTAATCCTAAAGTAATTAGTCCTGGAAATCAAACTCAATTAATGATAACACTAACTAATCATAATTCTAATCCAATTTCTAACATTTCTTTTTATTGGACTGAGAGTAATGAAGTTATAGTGCCTTTAGGTTCAGATAATAAAAGATTTATTTCTTATATTGGGCCTAATGAAAAATATGATATTAATTATTTAGTGGTTGCTGATCCAAGTATAGTTACTGGTGTGTATCCTATTAACACTAATTTAACATATGTTTCTTCAAATGGTGAAAAAACTCAGTCATCTGAAGTAGGGGTTATAATTGGTGGTAAAACTGATTTTCAAGTTAGTCAAGAAATGACTACTAATGGCACTATTTCGTTTAGTATTGCTAATATTGGTTCAAATACAGCTAGTTCTGTAATTGTTCAATTACCTCCACAAAATGGATTGAGTGTTAGTGGTTCTGATACTGTTATTTTGGGGAGTATAAGTAAAGGTGATTATTCAGTAGCTTCTTTTGGAGTAACTGCAAATCAATTTGATGCAAACTCAATGGGTTCTATGAGGGATATGCCTAACTCTCGTGTTAGAAATGAAAATGATTTTGGTAATCCTTTTGGTCAAAGGGTTGTAAATCAAGAAATAAAAGATAATAATATTGGTTCTAATCAAATTCCTAAAAGTAATTTTGAACAAAATTATATTTTGATTAGTTATACTGATACTACTGGTGAGAGACAAACTATAAAGCATTTTTTTCAATTAAATTCAGGCGTTGGTTTTAGTAAGGGAATAAATACAACTCAAAGAGAATTAAACTCTTTTAATAATTCAACTAATCAAAGTTTATCTAATTTGTTTTTGATTTTACCAGCAATTATATTTATTTCAATAGTAGCTGTTTTGTATAATAAGTTTTATGCAAAGAAAAATTGGAAACAATTTTTTATTACAACTTTAATTGGTTGGATAATTTTGTTGTTAGTTATGGTACTTGTTCCAAATCAATTAATTGTTTTAATTTTAGCAATTTTGTTTTTAGTGAGTGTTTTTTTTATGTTTTTTAAACTCATTGAGAAAATAAAATAAATTAGAAATAAAAAAAGTAATTAAAAAAGGAATTGGTTTTTGTGAAACTAAAAGATATTTTTTTACTTTCAATGAATAGTATTGCTCACAGAGAACTTAGGGCTTGGCTTACCCTTCTAGGAGTAATTATTGGGGTTGCTGCAGTAGTTTCCATAATCTCTATAGGTTATGGTGCACAGGCGAGTATTAATGAAAGTTTATCTGGATTTGGTGCTGATTTAGTCACAATTTCACCAGGGTCAAATAGGGCTATGGGAATGGATTTTTCCAGAGGTGGCCAAAGAATGGGTGAATTTGGTGGGCCTATGGAGCCACCATTTGCTGGGGGAAATAGGGGTAGAGTAATTTCAGATTCTTCAACATCTTCAAGTGAATTAAAGGAATCTGATTTAGTAGTTATTAAAAATAATCCTAGTGTAGTATCTGTTAATCAAATAGTTTCTGGTAGATCAAAAGTTACTTTTAATAGTAAAGAGTCAAATTTGAATATTAAAGGAGTTAATCCACTTACTTGGGCTGATACAGAAAATATTAGTATTGAATCAGGACGTTTTTTGAATACATCTGATAAAAGGAGTGTAGTTATTGGTAATGCTATTGCAACAACTACTTTTAATAAAGCAATTACTCTTGGCAGACAAATTGATATTAATGGAAAATATTTTACTGTGGTAGGAATACTTTCATCAAGTGGTTCAAGTTTTGGTGGAGGTGTGGATTCAACGGTATATATGAATTATTTATCAGCATATGATGTTCTTGAAAATGACGTTAATAAAAATACTTATACTTCAATTATAGCTAAAGTTAAAGATGCAACAAATATGGATGAATATTTAGAATCCATTAAAGCTGATTTAATGACTGCGAGAAAAGTAACTGAACGAAATATAAATTTTTCAATAACTTCTTCACAAACAATTAGAGAACAAATATCTTCAGTTACTCAAACAATGACTCTTTTTTTAGGAGCAATTGCAGCAGTATCTCTTTTAGTAGGTGCAATAGGAATTGCAAATAGTATGTTTACTTCGGTTCTTGAAAAAACAAGGGATATTGGTATAATGAAGGCCCTTGGTTCTTCAAATGAAGAGATTCTGTTAATGTTTGTTATAGAATCAGGATTGTTTGGTTTGATTGGAGGAATTTTAGGAGTTTTGGTTTCTTTTGGAATAACTTTTGTATTAAATTTGTTAGGAGTTAGTTTAGGAATTGGATTAGGTGGGGGGATGAGAGGAGAATCTAGTGGGATGTTAATTACGCCAGAACTTGTTTTATTTGCAATATTTCTTTCAACGATAATTGGAATAGTTTCAGGAATAATCCCTGCAAATAACGCTTCAAAAATGAAACCAGTTGATGCTTTAAAATATGAATAAATATTTTTCTAATTAACTGATTTATCTTTTGGTATTATAAATGTGCTTTATTCAAGATTCTTTATTAGTGAGAGTTGGTTGAAATGAGTGAAGTTAGTTTTAAGGGACACAAAATCAAACCAGAAATTATTAAGAGTAATTATCATAGAAAAGCCCTTTTGTTTAAAAATAAAATAATTTCTGTGCTTGGGGAAACTGGTGTTGGAGTTGATGATATTGAACTTGATTTTAATGGAATGGAAGTAAAAAAAGCTAAGGCCAGTGTTACTTGGTATTTTGATGGAAATATGTTGTATTATGAGAATAATTCTCAAGAGAAGTATGTTGAAAATTTGTATGTAGTGTTTAAGGTTATTGAAGGGGAAGTTGAATTATTAAAATCAAGGAAAAAATCTTTGATGGATTTTATAGAAGAGTTTAGAGAGGATGATGGGCTTGAAGAAAAAAGAAGAGAGGCTAGAGAATTTTTTGGATTAGATTATACTACAAATGATTTTGAATTAGTTGATAAAAAATATAAAGAATTAGCCAAATCTCTTCATCCTGATATGCCTAATGGGGATGTAGAAAAATTTAAACAATTAAATCATCACCACAAAATTTTGAAGAGAGAATTAATGTAAATAAATTAATTTGAATAAAATTAATAGGGGTAAAATTAATTTGAATAAAATTTGATTAATTAATAGGAATAAAATTAATTTAAATAAAATTAATTTATGTGAATAAAATTGATATGAATAATAATATCTAATTTTATGTTTTATTTCAAAAAAATAGATATTACTTTCTTTTATTAGATTTATTTTTAGCAGGTTTATTTTGTTTTTTTGATTTATTATTTTTCAATCTATTTTTATTAGCTTTAAAATAATCCTCTGCGTTTGTTTTTACTACTTCTTTTGTTTTGTTCTTTTTATAATTTGGGTGGTAATGTGAAGTTTCAAAGAGGGGTTTTAGGGTTCTGGGTGTGTGTTCGTGATTTGGATTTGGAGTTTGATCAATAGTGGAATCAATTTGGTTGAAAGAATTATTTTTTATTTTATTTCTTTGTGGAGTAGGGTATCCCTTGTACCATTTCTCTTCATTTGAATTATAATTGTGCTTATTGTGTTTAGATGAATTAAAATTATTTTTTCTGTTTCGTTCTTTTTGATAATTATCTTTTGAGTATTTTTTAGAGTAATGTTCTTGAGGTTCAATTTTTTCAAATGTTGGTACTTTTTCTTGCACAATATTCATTCTCCCAAATTTTAGTATTCTATTAAAATTATTAAAATCTTTTTCAGTTAATAGTGTCACAGCAGAACCTTTTTTTCCCGCTCTAGCAGTTCTTCCAATTCTATGAGTGTATTCTTCAGGAGTTCTTGGAACATCATAGTTGTAAACATGAGAAACCTCTTTAATATCAAGTCCTCTTGCAGCCACATCAGTTGCAACCAAAACATCTATTTTTGAATTTTTAAAAGAATTAACTGCGAATTGCCTTTTTCCTTGAGTTAAATCACCATGAACCGGAAGACAATCAATTTTTTGTTTTCTTAATTGCTTAGCTATTTTATCAACTTCTCTTTTAGTACCACAAAAAACTATTGCAGGCCCACTAGTTTTGTTCTTCAATAAGTGAACAAGTAAAGAGAACTTATCTTTTTTATTTACACTATAAAATATTTGTTTCAATAAACTTTTATCCACTTGAAGTTTATCCTGAATATTAATTGGGTTCTTTAAATATTTTTTTATTAATTGTTGAGCAGCTTTTGGCATTGTTGCACTAAACATTATTGTTTGTCGTGAGGAAGGGGTTTGTCTTAATATTCTATCCACATCTTCTTCAAAACCCATTTCAAACATTCTGTCAGCTTCATCAAGTACTACAAATTTAATGTTTTTCAAATTAATATTTCTTTTACCAATATGATCAAGCAATCGTCCAGGTGTTGCAACAACTATTTCCCCATATTTTAGTTCTTCTATTTGTTGAAAAAACCCTACTCCTCCATAAACACTTATTATATTAATTGGCAAAAATTTGGAGTATTGTTCTAAATTATCCCTAATTTGAACACATAGTTCTCTTGTTGGAACAATAATTAGTGCTTGGAGTCCCCCTCCAGGAATAATTTTTTCTAGGATTGGTAAACCAAATGCAGCTGTTTTCCCTGACCCTGTTAATGATTGTCCAACAACATCTTTCCCTGCTTTTATTTGAGGGATACATTTTTCTTGAATAGGGGTAGGGGTAGTTATTCTCATTAAGTTTAATCCTTCAACTAACTTGGGGTTCAAACCCATTTCTAAAAAATCCATTTTATTATCAGCCCTTTACATTTATTAGATTAATTTTATTTATCTTATTTTTTTATTATAAAAAATAGATTACTTTTAATTTTTTTTAATCTTAATTTCTTCTCCTAATGAAATAATTATGAATGCAACAATTTAAAAGGCTAAAAAAAGAGTTATTTTTCCTAAAAAATTGTTTGAATATGCAATTTATTACAGCAAATTAGTAGTATTTATTAATAATAAGAATATCAGATATTTTTAGTTGGTTATTATGAGTGATTTTGCCATTCAATTCTATTTCTAAGCATAATAACTTTATTGAAATAATGGATACTACCCTAAGGGATGGGGAACAAACCGAAGAAGTTTCTTTTTCAAGTAGTGAGAAATTAGCTATTGCGAAAAAACTTCTTTTAGATGTTAAAGTAAATAGAATAGAGATTGCTTCTACAAGAGTGTCTAAGGGAGAAGAAGAAGCTTGTAAATTGATTTTTGATTGGGCGAATAAAGCAAATATGCTTAATAGAATAGAGGTACTTTCTTTTGTAGATTTTAATAAAAGTGTTGATTGGGTTGATTCTTTAGGGGGGCGAGTAATTAATTTACTTTGTAAGGGCAGCAAAAATCATTGCATAAATCAACTTCACAAAAAACCAATGGAACATTGTTTAGATATTGAACGAACAATAAATTATGCTAAAGAAAAAAATTTTTTAGTTAATGCTTATTTAGAGGATTTTTCAAATGGAATGAAAGAAGATGAAGAATATGTTTTTTTTATCACAAAAAAACTTTTAGATTTTGGGGTAAACCGGATAATGCTTGCTGATACTTTAGGAGTATTAAATCCACAAGAAGTTAAAAAATATGTTTTAAAAATGACTAAAAAATTTCCAAATGCTTTTTTTGAGTTTCACGCACATAATGATTATGGGTTAAGTGTGGCTAATTCTCTTTTTGCAGTAAATTCAGGGGTTAGGGGGATTCATGTAACTGTTAATGGGCTTGGAGAGAGAACAGGTAATACTCCTCTTGAAGTTTTTATTCCCACATTAATTGATTTTACGAATTTTAAAACAACTGTAAATGAAAAACAATTATCAAATATTTCTCATTTAGTTGAATTATTTTCAAGGAGAAGAATTGAAAAAAATCACCCAATTGTAGGTGGGGCAGTATTTACTCAAACAGCAGGAATTCATGCTGATGGGGACAGAAAAGGAAATTTGTATAAAAGTAAATTGTTTGCACAAAGATTTGGTCGTTCTACTAGATATTCTCTAGGAAAGCTCTCTGGCAAAGCATCAATTGAATTAACTCTAAAACAAGTTGGGTTAAAACTTACTGATGATGAACTAAAAAAAGTTTTAAAAAAAGTTGTTGATTTAGGAGATAAAAAAGAATTCGTTTCAAGAGATGATTTGCTTTTTATTGTAAATGAATTACGCCAAAATAATTTAACAAAAAGATTCGAAATTTTGGATTATAATATTACTTCTTCAAAAAAATTAAAACCTCTTGCTAAAATCAAAGTTGTGTTTAATTCAAAAAAATTTAGTTCTTTTGCAAATGGTAGTGGTGGATTTGATGCTTTTATTAATGCTATTAAAAAAATATTTGAAAAAAATAATCTTTCTTTTCCTCAACTAATTGATTATGAAGTAAGAATTCCCGTTGGGGGACACACAGATGCTTTAGTTGAATGTAAAATAATTTGGAAAAAAGGAAATAGAAGAATAGAAACAATAGGAGTATCAACTGATCAATTAGAAGCTGGAATAAAAGCAACTGAAAAAATGGTTAATGTGGTTTTATTTGTTAAATAATTTTCTGTTTATTTTAAAAAAAATAATTTATTATGTATAAAACAAGTGTATTTATTTATTTTTCTTAAATAATTTTTTCATGGAAACAAAATTAATTAAAATAAATTTAACTAATAAAAATAAAGTTTTATCCATAGCATCTGATTTAATAAAAAAAGGAGAAGTAGTAGCTTTTCCAACCGAAACAGTGTACGGACTTGGAGCAAATGCACTTGATGAGAACGCTGTAAAAAAAATATTTATTGCAAAAGGTAGGCCAAATGATAATCCTTTAATTGTTCATATTTCTGATATTAAACAATTAAATGAATTAGTTGAATTTGTTCCAAAAGAAGCAGAGATTTTAATTAAAAAATATTGGCCCGGCCCACTTACAATTGTAATGAAAAAATCAAAAAGAGTTCCTAGTTGTATTACAGGGGGGTTAAATACAGTTGCAATAAGAATGCCTAACAATACTATTGCACTTGGTTTAATAAAAAAAGCAGGGGTTCCTATTGCTGCTCCTAGTGCAAACTCTTCAACAAAACCTTCTCCTACACTAGCAAATCACGTGTTGAATGATTTGAATGGAAAAATTCCTTTAATTATTGATGGAGGTAAATGCAAAGTAGGACTTGAATCAACAGTACTTGGGTTAAGTAATGGTAAAGCAGTTCTTTACAGGCCTGGGAAAATAACTAAAGAAGAACTTGAAAAAATAATTGGTGAAGTTGAGTTACCTTCTGGCCAAATCAAAGTTCCTTCTTCTCCCGGGATGAAGTATAAGCATTATTCTCCAAAAGCAGAAGTTATTTTAATAGAAGCTAAAATTGATGCGAATGAAAGTAAAGATAATTTTTTGGGTAATGTAAAAAAAATTGGTTTGAATGAAGATTCTAATTTAATTGGAGTTATTTCTTTTACAAAAAAAATTGGGTTCAAAAATGAGTTCTTTTTCAATAATGATGTTAATTTGTATGCAAAGAACTTATTTTTTGCATTGAGAGAATTTGATAAAAGAGGGGTAGAAAAAATAATTGTTGAAGGAATTTTGGATGAAGGGTTTGGTTTGGCTGTAATGAATCGCTTAAGAAAAGCAGCATCAAAAATTATTTAAGGACTAAAATTGTTTGTTTTAACATGTGTGGAATAGTTGGGTTTTACAATTTTAAAGATTCTAATAAATTAATTAAAACAGCACTTGGTGTGATTAACGCTGGTTTAATTATTAAAGGTAAGGGGATTAATGCTAATGGAATTAATGCTAATGGAATTAATGCTATAGGAATTAATGCTAGAGGAATTAATGCTAGAGGAATTAATGCTAATGGGATTAATATTAATGGTGCTATTGGTTCTAATATTATTCAACTAAATAACTTAGTTTTGGGTTGTAATTTTTATGAAGTGGATGATTTTGTAATTCAACCAATTGAATCAAAAAAAGGCATTTTGCTTATTGATTGTGATATTTATAATTTTGAAAAATTAAAGAAAAAATATAAGATAAAAGCAAGAAATGTTCCTGAATTAATTTTAGATTTATTTGATTCAAATTCACTCGCACTAATTCCAAAAATAATTGAACAATTTGAAGGGGGTTTTTCTTTTGCATATTATTCAAAAAAAGAAAATAAATTAATTCTTGCAAGGGATAAAATTGGATTAAAATCAATTGTTTATTTTTTTGATGAAGTAAATAATAGATTAGCTTTTGCATCAGAGAAAAAAGCTCTTAATTCAATTTCTTTAAATGTGCTTCACTTAAATCCACTTCAAATAATGGTTTTTGATTTAAATAACAAAAAAATGAATTTTGTTAAACAAAATTTTTCTTTTAAAAAAAATTCAAATAAAACTCAATTAAAAAAAATTTTGATTAATTCAGTGGAGAAAAGAATTCCTTCTAATGAATTTGGTTTATTACTCTCAGGTGGAATTGATTCTTCATTAATTGGAAAAATAATTACCCGCTCAAAATCAAATAAAGGTGCAAAATTGGTGGGTGTATTTGCAGGGGTGTTTGATCCTGTTGTGGGTTTAGTTGAGCCAAAAGATTATTTACCTGCTAAAGAAGTTGCTAGAAATTTGGGTTGTGATTTTGTTGCAAAAAAAGTTTTTGTCCCAGAACTTGAAAAAGAATTACCCAAAATAATTTCTTTAATTGAATCAACTGACCCTGTTCATGTTGGAGTTGCTTGTACAATTTACTTCGCCACAAAGGAAGCTTCAAAATTAGGGTTGAAAGTAGTTATGTCTGGACTCGGGGCTGATGAATTATTTGCAGGGTATTATAGATTCAAAAATTCTTCTAACATTAATGAAGATTGTTATACTTATTTGACTAAGCTTCATGAAAATGATTTGTATTATCAAAATATTATTGCAACATCAAATAATTTAGAATTAAGATTTCCTTTTTTGGATGGTGAATTAGTTGAAAATTCTGTTTATTTTGATTCTAAACAAAAAATATTTTTTGATAAAAAGAATAATTGTTTGATTAATAAAAAAGTTTTAAGGGAAATAGCTGTTGAATTAAATCTTCCTGAAGAAATTGCTTTTAGAGAAAAAAAAGCTGCTCAATATGGAAGTAATTTTGATAAAGCAATAGAGTTTTTGGCAAAAAAGAATGGTTTTAAATCAAAATCGGATTATTTAAATTCCATAATGAATAATGTTTCTAAAAAAGATTTAAGTTTTAAAAAGGATTTAAATTCCAAAAATGGTTTAACTTCTAAAAAATGTTTAAGTTCCAAAAAATGTTCAAATTCTAAAAAAGATTCAGATTTTAAAAATAATTCAAATTTTAAAAAAAATTCAAATTCAATCGTGAAAAAAAAGATTCCTATTGCTGCTCTCTTGTCCACTGGAAAGGATTCAATTTATGCAATTCATTTAATGAAAAAACAAGGGTTTGATGTAAGGTGTTTAATTGCAATTAATCCAATTAACAAAGATTCTTTTATGTTCCATTCTCCTACAATTGAAATTGCAAAACTTCAAGCAAAAGCTCTTGGGATTAAATTATTATTAATACAATCAAAAGGAGAAAAAGAGAAAGAGCTTGAAGAACTTGATAGGGGTATTATGTTAGCAAAAGAAATGTTTGGGATTAAGGGGGTTTGTTCAGGGGCAATATTATCAAATTATCAAAAAGAAAGAATTGAATTAATTTGCAAGAAATATCGCTTAAAGCATTATGCTCCTTTGTGGCAAGCGGATCAAGAAAAATATTTGAAAACTATTGTTAAAAATAAGTATAATATAATTATAACTAAAATTGCTTGTATGGGTTTAGATGAAAAATGGCTTGGAAAAAAAATTAGTAATTCTGTGGTTAAAGATTTAATTAAATTGAATAAAAAATGCGGAGTTAATGTTGCTGGGGAAGGTGGAGAGTATGAAACACTTGTGCTTGATGCTCCTTTGTTCAAAGAAAAAATTAGTGTAAAATTTAATAAAAAATCTTTTAGTGATTTTTGTGGAGAAATAGAAATAACTTCTTCAAAATTAGTTCACAAGAAATAAGAATTAGTTAAAAAATAAAGAAATTAAAAAATAAAGAATTAATTAAGAAAATAATTTTTTTTGGATTTTAAAATCATTTTCTCTTCATATTTTTCTATTCATATCTTAGTGATTCAATTGGATCAAGGTTAGCTGCTCTTAATGCAGGCAAATAACCTGAAATTACTCCCACAATAGTTGAAAAACCTAATCCAATTAGAGTGATTTCTATGTTTATTACTCCTTGAAGAATCATTCCTGATTCGCTAACAAAAAAAGAAATTGCATAAGATAAAGCATATCCCAAAATTGTGCCAAGTACCCCTCCAATCAAACCAATTAATGCAGCTTCTATAATAAAAATCATTAAAATTGTGTAATTGCTCGCCCCTAGTGCCTTCATTATTCCAATTTCTTTAGTTTTTTCCATTACGCTAGTAATCATTGCATTCATTATCCCTACTCCTCCAACAATCATCGCAATAGCACTTATTCCAACTAAAAAGAAAGTTATTATAGAATAAATTGAATTAATTCTTTCAAGTAATTGATCCGAAGTGTAAACAAAAATTGATCTTTGTCCATATTTGTTTTCAAAATGTTCTGTTAATTCATCTGCTATTCTTGAATTTTCTTCTCTTGAAAGAGTAACTATCATTAAGTAAGTAGGAGTACTATTTGGACTAAATTTTTTAAAAGCTGTTTCAGACATTATCACCAAATTTTCTGGATTGTGATTTCCAACCACTGCTTTTAATGGTTTTTGAATTCCCACCACTTTATAGGGCAAATTATTAATAGTGACTAATTTTTTTGAGGTTAAGGGTTTATCAAATCCTTTTTCAGCAAGTTCTTTTGTAACTAAAATTCCTTGAGTATCTGTTTCTGCGAGTTCTCTTCCTTCTTCAACATCAAAGTACCCATATTCTTCAAACAAACCCGCTTTATCCAAATCCATACTCATAATTGTTACATTTTTTTTCATTCCATTTGCTTGCATTGTTCCTACTCCACTATATATAGGTATAACATAATCAACTCCACTAACCCCTTCAACCCAAGAAATATCCGCATCACTAAAATCAACAACCGTACTAATAATATTCATTGGATTCATTCCAAGCATATAAACTATATTAGTTCCGAGTTGCTCAAATTGTTCATTAACAGAATTAGTTAATCCCTCTCCAATTGAAAGTAAACAAACAATAGCAGCTATCCCAATGACCACTCCTGCAAGAGTAAGAAGAGAACGAACTTGTTGTCGAGTTAAACTCTTCAAACTCATTTCAAAAATATCTCTAATCATCCCAAACACCATTTTAATTATTCATACCTCAATGCAACTACAGGGTCAAGTTCAGCTGCTTTTATTGCAGGAATTACTCCGGACAAACTACCAATAATCATTGA
>MWBC01000014.1 GCA_002068885.1 archaeon ADurb.Bin336 | reverse complement strand
CCACTGTTTCTACCGCTTTTATAATTGATTTTAATACCCTTGTGTGCCCCACCATATCACAATTAACCAAATTAACTACAATAAAATCGTATTTTCGTTTTTTTATTTCTTGAATTAATTTTTCTGTAATTAAAAAAGCACTCATCTCTGGTTTCAAATCATAAGTAGCTACTTTAGGAGAAGGAATTAACACTCTATCCTCATTCTTGTTAGGTTTTTCATTTTGCCCATTAAAGAAAAAAGTTACGTGAGCATATTTTTCTGTTTCACTAATCCTTAATTGCTTCAAATTATTATCGCTAATTACTTTTCCCAACAAATTGTTTAATTCTTCTTCTTCAAAAGCTACTCTTGCATTCATTGGAGTATAAAATTGAGTCATTGCAGTAAAAAATACTTTAAGTGATTTTCTACCCCACCCCTCAAATTTTTTTTCAACAATAGCTTTAGTGAGTTGTCTTGTCCTATCCGTCCTAAAATTAAAGAAAATAATAGAATCATCTTCTTTGATTCCAACATAATTAATTTTTTTTGTTGGTTCAATAAACTCATCAGTAACATTATTTTTGTGACTCTCCTTAACAGCTTCAATTGGATCAATATACTCTTTACTTGATTTGCCCATTACAATACAATCATACGCTTTCCTTGTTCTCTCCCAACGCTTATCCCTATCCATAGAATAAAATCTTCCACTAATTGTAACAATTTCTCCAAAACCAAGTTGCTTTAATTTGTTTTCAACTTTTTTAATATGCTTCAAAGAACTAGTAACTGGTGAGTCCCTCCCATCAGTGATTGCATGAATCTTTACACTTTTCAACCCTTGTTTTTTGCAAAGATCAAGTAATGCAAATAAGTGATTTAGGTGAGAGTGCACTCCTTCCGCTTGAAATAATCCAATTAAATGCAAGGTAGAATTATTTTTTTTTGAATTTTTTATTGCACCAAGAAAAGCTTCGTTTTGAAAAAAACTTTTGTTTTTGATACTCGCGTTAATTCTTTCTAATGATTGAAAAATTATTCTCCCCGAACCAATAGTCATATGCCCCACTTCTGAATTACCTTGATAACCCTTAGGCAACCCAACCGCAGGCCCACTAGTGTTGAGTAAAGTGTTTGGATAATTTTTCATTAACTCATTAGTAAAAGGAGTTTTGGCTTGGTGGACAGCATTGTTCTTTGATTCTTTTCTAAAACCCCATCCATCCCTAATTATTAAAATTACTTTACTCACAAAAACAACCTTTAACAATTGGATATTTTTTTAATTTTTTGTTTAATTTTTTATTTAATTTTTTATTTAATTATCTATTTAATTAATTATTTTCCTTGATTTAAATTTATTTGTTTTCACTTTCGTGTTTAGAAAACCTGTTTTAAGGTTTTCTAAAATTGATTCCAGCATATTTTGCTTTTTTGCCTAACTCTTCTTCTATTCTAAGTAATTGATTGTATTTTGCAAGCCTCTCACTTCTACAAGGAGCACCAGTTTTTATTTCTCCAGCTCTAAGCCCCACCACCAAATCAGCTATAAAAGGGTCTTCTGTTTCTCCACTCCTGTGAGATACCATTAATCCCCACCCAGCATTTTGGGATAATTTGCAAGCATTAATTGATTCTGTAATTGAACCAATTTGGTTCACTTTTAACAATAATGCATTAACCGCTTTTTTTGATATCCCTTGATTTATTCTCTCTACATTAGTTACTAGTAAATCATCACCAACTATTTGAACCCTGTCCCCAATTAATGAATTTAGTTTTGTGTAAGAATCCCAATCATCTTGGTCAAATGGATCCTCTATTGAAACAATATCATATTTTTTCACAAGTTCTTTGTAATACTCAATCATTTCTTCTCCGGTTTTCCAAGTTTCTTTTTTGCTTTTAAAAGTCAAATTATACGCTTTTTTCTTAGCATCAAAAAATTCACTTGCTGCAACATCCATCCCAATTTTTACTTTCCCCTTATACCCAGCTTTGTTTATAGCAAGAGTGAGTAAATCAAGTGCTTCATGTGCATCAAAAACATTAGGCGCAAATCCACCCTCATCTCCCGCATTAATTGCGTTTTGTCCATACTTTTCTTTTATTATCCCTCTTAAAGTATGAAACACTTCAGTACCATACCTCAAACCCTCTCTAAAACTAGGGGCCATTATGGGCAGTATCATAAATTCTTGCATTGCAAGTTCGTTTCCTGCGTGCTTTCCCCCATTAATTACATTAAAACTCGGTACTGGGAGAATCACTCCCCTCTCTCCATCCGCCAATTCATTAATATGTTTATAAATAGAAACTCCTTTACTCGCAGCTCCTGCTTTACACACAGCCATTGAAACTGATAAAATTGCATTCGCTCCAAACTTTGATTTGTTTTTGCTCCCATCTGCTTTAATCATTTTTTCATCAATTGCTTTTTGATTGGTTGGATCCATTCCAAGTACTAAAGGAGCTATTACATTATTCACATTCCTAACCGCTCTAAGCACTCCCTTACCCATGTACCTATCCTTATCCTTATCCCTCAACTCAACCGCTTCATAAACCCCAGTACTTGCCCCACTTGGAACAGAAGCTCTAAACAACCCTTCTTTTGTAACTACATCACATTCAACAGTAGGGTTTCCCCTCGAATCAAGTATTTCTCTTGCTTTTACACTCAAAATTTTTGACACAAAAAACACCTCTAACACATAATAGATTTTCTTTGATTAAGAAAAAGAACGAAGGGTTTTTATTCCCATTTTTGAACTTGTTTGCAATATTCCTATAAATTAAAAAAAAGTATTTTAAAAATTAAAAAATTAATAAAAAAGTAAAAAAGTAATAAAAAAAAATAAAAAAGTAGATTTATGCTTTTTTAGATTATTAAAATTTCAAATAATAATTAATAATAAGAATTAAATTAATAATAAGAAATAGTTTCAATCACTAAACAAATTAAATTAATAGTTAAATTCAGAATACTTTCTTTTACTAAATTTTATAATATTTACTAAACTTTTGCAACAAGATCTTTTGTTTCTCTTGCAATCATTAACTCTTCATTAGTAGGAACTACTAATACTTTAACCCTTGAATTATCCGAACTAACAATTGCTTCTTGGCCCTTGATTTTGTTCTTCTCTAAATCAATTTCTATTCCAAAGTGCTTCATGTTTCTGCACACATATTCTCTAGTTTCTGGAGATTTTTCACCCACACCACCAGTGAATACAACTACATCAAGCCCATCCATTAAAGCCGCAAATGAACCCAAGTATTCTTTTACAGTGTAACTAAATTTATCAAGTGCTAATTGTGCTCTTTGATTCCCATGCTCCCAAGCAGCTACTTCTGCATCCCTATTATCACTACTATCTCCAAAAATACCTAACAATCCAGATTTCTTGTTCAAAATTTCTTCAACTTGTTGAAGTGATAAATTTTCTTTTTTTGCTAAGTAAAAAATTATTGAAGAATCAATATCTCCACTCCTAGTTCCCATCATAGTTCCTGCAAGTGGAGTAAAACCCATGCTAGTATTAATTGACTCTCCCTTCCTAACCGCACAAAGAGAAGAACCATTTCCCAAGTGACAAGTAACTATATTCAAATTCTTAACATCCTTACCCAAAATCTCTGCAGCTCTATAAGCTACATATTTGTGAGAAGGGCCATGGAAACCATATTTTCTTATATGGTACTTTTTGTAGTACTCAAATGGAATTGGATAAATAAACGCCTCCATTGGCATTGTTTGGTGAAAAGCAGTATCAAACACTCCTACCATTGGTTTACTAGGCAACTCTTTTTTACAAGCATTAATCCCAATCAAGTTAGCTGGGTTGTGCAATGGAGCTAAATCACTACACTCCTTAATCACATCAATAACTTCATCATTAATAATAACAGCTGATTTGAATTTTTCTCCCCCATGAACCACTCTGTGACCCACTGCACCAATTTCATCAAGAGAAGAAATTACTCCAACATTATTCTCTTTACTCAAAATATCATTCAAAAATAATTTTAATGCATCAGCATGATTTTCACAACTCAACTCTTTTTTTATTTTATCAAAACCCTTCTTTTCATAAGAATACCTTGTTCTTCCACCAATCTCTTCAATAACTCCCTTCGCCAAAAACTCCTCACTATCCATATCAATTAATTGACACTTTAGAGAAGAACTACCACAATTAACAACTAGCACATTCATAAAAAATTGTATAAAACAATTGAATTATAAATGATTGTTTTTTGCTAAGAATTATTTTATTTTCAATTTAATTATAAATGATTGAAGTATACCTGATTATGTTTAGCTAAAAAATTACTTTATTTTTCAATTGAATTAGAAATGATTGAAGTATACCTGATTATTTTTAGCTAAAGAATCATTTTATTTTTTTCAAATAATTATTTTTAGCTAAATAATCATTTTATTTTTTATTATTTTTAGTTAAATTATAAATGATTTATTTTTTAGCTAAATAATCATTTATTTTTATTTTATTTTTATTTTATTTTTATTTTATTTTTATTTTATTTTTTTCAAATCAAAAGGAGTTTCTTGATAAACATAATAATTTAACCAATTACAAAAAAGTAAATTAGCATGAGACCTCCACTTAATAATTGGTTCAAGAGAAGAATCATTTTTCGCAAAATAATTTTCAGGCAATTTAATAGTCAATCCTTTAGCTAAATCCCTATCATATTCCTTCTTGAGAGTGTTTGCATCATACTCAGAGTGCCCAGTAATAAAAAATTGTTTCCCATCCTTTGAACCAATTAAATAAACCCCTGCTCTACTTGATTCAGATAAAATCTCTAATTCCTCGCAATTCAAAATATCCTTTTTTCTAATTTCAGTATGTCTTGAATGAGGCACACAAAAAACATCATCAAATCCCCTCAATAGCTTTGTATTTTTTTTGTTTATAGTGTGTTCAAAAACACCGAATATTTTTTCTTTCAGTGGATACTTTTTGATGTTATAATGATAATACAACCCTGCTTGCGCGGCCCAACAAATGTAAAAAGTTGAGAAAACATTTTTTTTACTCCACTCCATTACCTCACACAATTCACTCCAATAATCCACCATTTCAAAATCCATTTGCTCCACAGGGGCCCCAGTA
This sequence comes from archaeon ADurb.Bin336, assembly GCA_002068885.1. GTDB lineage: Archaea > Iainarchaeota > Iainarchaeia > Iainarchaeales > JAAZKV01 > JAAZKV01. Next base: position 9,689 of record MWBC01000014.1, on the reverse strand, counting down.
ATAATCAATCCATCAAATTTCTTTTCTTTAACATCCTCAAAATATTTGTAAAATGAACTCAAATGCTCTTTAGAAGTGTTTTTTGAATTATGGCTCTTTGGGTGAATCAAAGTAATATTAGTTTGCAGTGGAGAGTTTCCAATTAACCTCAATAATTGAGTTTCAGTAGTAATTTTATCAGGCATTAAATTTAGAATAAGAATTTCAAGTGGGCGAATATCTTGGCGAACTGCTCTAGAGTGAGTCATAACAAAAATATTTTCATTTTCAAGAACACTCTTCGCAGGAAGATTATTTGGAATATTAATAGGCATAGAAAAAACTCCTTAACAACTTTTTTTAAACTTAACAAATTACTATTTTTTTTATGTTTATTAAATTAATAATAAAATTAAATTTTTGAATAAATTCAAAAATCCAATCCAACCAATAATACTTTTTGAATAACCAACAAAATTTTTCTTGCTAATGTTTTGATTTTTATACTCATCAAAAATAAAACAAATTAATGTTATGAAAATTACTTTTAATAACGCCCATGCAATTAAAACCAATAAATTTTTATTAAACTGAAAGAAAAAGTGGGTTGATGAAAAACCTAAAAAAATTATTATAAGTGTACTACATACATTCATTGTTTTTCCAAATAAAATAAAAAAATTTAATTTATCTAAAAATAAATGATAATTCAAAATTTTGGATGTTAATTTCTTTAACCCAAAAAGAATTATTAATGAAATAAACCCAATAATAAGGAAATAAAAAATTGCGATTATGTTAAACAAATTATATTTATCTATTAAAATAAGATAACTAAAAAAAAGTAAACAAATCAAAAATCCAAAAAGCCCAGTTTTTCTATAACTTATTCTATTGAATGAACCACTTAAAATTAAACCCAAATAAAATAAAGCAAATATTAATAACCAATTACTACAAAACGCAATTAGTTGAGAAATTAAAATATTTAACCCAAAAATAGATCCCAACAACCCAGTAAAAAATAAAACAAAATATTTCTCAAGAATTAACCCAAAAAATAAGTATGGCAAAAAAATTAAAAAAAACTTGTAATTAAATTCAAATCTAAATCTATTACGTTGATAAAAAACATAAATTAGAATAAGTAAAAAAATAGTAATAATTATCTTGCTAAATATTGAATCCATTGTACAAAGATAAAATAATGCACCTATTTAATTATATTCAATCCAATAAAATTATGCAAAATAAACAAAACCCTCTTGTTTCAGTATTAATTTTAAGTTATAATGAAGAAGAATCTTTTGAAAAATGTCTTAAATCAATTAAATTACAAAATTACAAAAATATTGAATTAATAATTGTAGATAATGCATCAAACTTTCAGGAAAAATTATACTCAATTGCACAAAAAAAATTTGATAAAATAATTTTTATTAAAAATAAATATAATGAAGGATTTGGAAAAGCATTGAATAAAGGAATCTCCAAATCTAAAGGAAAATATATTCTTTTTTTGAATAATGATACCCAATTACTTGAAGACACTATTCAAAACTTGGTCAAACACTTAGAAAATAACCCTTCAACAACAATAGCATACCCAATAGAATTAACAACTAAAGAAAGCAGAAAAAAAAACAAAAAATTTTGTGAAGGAGTAGTATTTGAATTAAATGGGTTTAGATTTTTTTCAAGAACAAAAGATTCTAATTATTTTGAGCCAAATTGTGCATGTTTCATCACAAGAAAAAATAATTTACTTTTTGATGAGGATTATTATCTTTTTGGAGAAGAAAAGCAAATTGGTTTTAAACAATTAATTAAAGGAAAAAATAACCACTTAGTTAAGAATACCCATTTCATTCACGCGAGTAAAAAAAGCGTAAAAAAGCTTAGCCAATTCAATATTGCTAAAAATGTTGAAAAAAATTCTTTGACTAATTTTTTTGTTAATTGGGAAATCAAAACTATGCTAATACTAATTCCAATTCTAATATTTGACCTATTTTATAGTTACATCTATTTATTGCTAACATTAAAATTAGGGTATTTAATAGGAAAAATTGTTGGAACAATTGATTTTATTTTATTTTTACCAAAAACAATTGAGAAAAGAACACAAATCCAGAGCATGAGATTAACTTCTGATAAAAAAATTTTAGAGATTTTTACAAATAGTGACTATACATTAAGCAATAAAAAAAATAATTTAATAAGAGACAAAATATTCTTAATTTACAAAAAAATAATTCGTGTGATTATTAATCTGGTTTAAATAAACTAGAAAAAATTGATTTTATCAAAAAAATAATTGAAAATATTGTAAATGAAATCATTTTTATTACCCACAATATTAAATAAAAAATGTATAATCCAATTTTTCTAAATTTACTTTGTTCATTCCAAACCTTATTGTTAGAATACATTTTAGCATATCCGAAATAGGTTTTGGGAAAATAATAACATATTTTTTCAAAAAAACGTTTATTTGAAAAGTTATCCAACACCCAATTTAAACCCAGCTTTGCATAAGCTTCACCCCTCAAATATTCTCTTTTAATTATTTTTCGAAAACTTTTTTTTGCAGGGTGTTTCAAAAAAATTTTTTTGGCCATGATTGGTTTTAACCCCATTTTCTTTGCCCTAAACCCAAGTTCAGTATCTTCCCCAACAGGAATATCTTCTCTAAATGCACCTATTTCTAAAAGTTTTTTTCGGGAAACAACAAGCCCTGCAGTAATTAAATACCCTTGTCTTGCAAGTATACCACTAACAGGCAAACCAACTAACTTATCATGAACTTCTAAAAATGAATTTCCTCCAAACATATTAATATCAAAACCAACTAAATCAATTTTTGGATTTTTAAAAATTTCATTAATTTCACTAAGCCAATTTTTTGGAGCAATCATATCAGAATCAATAAAAGCAATAATCTCATTACTTGCTCTTTTAACACCCTCATTCCTTGCTTTGCCTACTGGAGAAACATCAATAATAGTTACTATTTCATAATATTTAGTGGGATAATCTTGATTCTTAATAGACTCAAGTGTTTGTTTAAGCCCAATCTTATCTTTATAAGAAGGAATCACCACACTAATTGTTTTATACTCACTCATTAACAAAACCTTTTTTTCAAAAAATTTATTTTAAACAATTATTTTAAAACCTCAAACATCCTTGTCCCATTTTTTGAGTAAACTTTTTTATAATACTTTTTTGTTTCTTCACTCTCAAAAAAAATTTTTGCTAGATTTGTTTGGTTAGTATTCTCATCAATTATAAAATAAAAGTCTTCTCCTAAATAAAAATAGTACTCTTCACCATCAATTAATGAATTACTCACATTTTGCCAATAATCTGATTTATCTTCTCTTAAATCAACTAATATTTGCCCATCACAAATAATATTATTATCCAATCTTTCACAAAACCCATAATAATTGCTATTAAAATTTGATTCCAAAGCTTCTTTTGGACTCTTATAATAAGCTTTTAGCACTCTTAATTGAGTAAATAATTTGGGGTAGATTAGAATATAATCAGGAGAATATTTTGAAATTATTTTTACTCCTTGCTCAACATCATTAGTGCTAAAAAATTCGGCAACATCTTTATTAACTTGGCTTTGTGGACCAAAATAATTTCTATTATCACAAACAACTTTTTGTTCTCCAAAAAAAGTTATTAAATGTCCCGCATCCCACCAAGAAAATACTTTTGAACTATTTTCTGAATTTGATTTTAACCAAATTGACGCCTCTTTCACCCCAAAAATTTTTTGAGTAATTGGTTCAACATTTTGTATCATCAAGAATGTATAAAACAAATTACTGCAAACAATAATTATTAACAAAAAACAAAAACATTTTTTTAAAAAAAATTTACTTACTCTAAAATCATTTGATAATAAATTGAATTTTAATTGTGTTTTTGAGTTTGTGTCTAATAAAAAAACTTTTTGAATCAAAAAACCAATTCCTATTGACAACACTACTCCAAAAATTAACATATTTTTTAGTTGATATAAAGCCATGAATAATCCTGCATTCAATACTAAAAATAAGAAAAAATATTCTAATCGTTTTTCACCATCAGATTTAACAAAAAATGGTATTACTATTAATGATAAAACAATTAGAATTAATCCTAATCCATTTTGTTCAAGCATAAAAGGAAGACCAGAAATTTCTTCATAAATAAATAAATTTATACTATTTTTTGTTTTATTTAAAACAAAGAACAACAATAGTGTTGCAAAACCAATAATCAAATAATAAGCAAAAGGAATTAATTTAATTAATTTCTTTTTGAATACATTCTTTTTCTGTATTATTAAAAAACTCAGTAAAATTGAAAAACCCAGTAAAAATAAACTTAGCACTAATAAAATATTTTCATTAATCACTATTCCTCCAAGCATTAAATAGAAACTCAAATCCTCAAACAAATTTTGACCAAATAAAGTTAATCCAAATAACATTGAAACAAAAAATATTGCTGAATTAATAAGAAAATTTTTTAGTTCCTTAAAAACAATGTTTTTGTTAGCTAATTTAATTGATATTAACAAATAACTAAAACAAATTTGAGTAAAAAATATTAAAAAAAGAAGAATATACCCTCTCCAAATCATTGATGTTAATGCAATTATAAAACCAGTAATTCCATAATACAAATTTTTTTTAAATGAATTATTTTCTCTTAAGGCATACACAAAAAACAATATACTTAACAAAAAAAACAATACCCCTATATTTTCATCTTCAAAAAACCCTATTGAAGTTCTATAAATAATTGATGGAATAGTGGCTGTAAATAAAGCTGAAATTAACCCTATTTTTGAATTAAATAATTTTCTTGAAATTAAATAAATTAATACAATTCCAATTAACCCACAAACAATTGGAAAAAATAATAAAAATTGGTAAAGTAAAACAAAATCAGTATTCGAACCAAAAAAAATTTTGTATAAACCAGAAACAATAAACCAAAAAAAATTTGTTTTAATTAAAGGAACTCCACCAACTTGATAATAAGCCAAAGAATCATTATCCGGTAATTCACCCTCTTGAACTAGGTGTTTAACCAGTCTAGCATGATAAAAAGAATCCGAATCAACTAAATCAGTTGAATTAGAACTAATCCTTAAAAAAAATGCAATGAATAAAATTAGAAAAATACTAAATGCTACAACATACTTGTTGTTAAAATCAATATTCATAACAAAAAAATAAATTTAACCATTATTCAACTAACTTTTCCAACTAAATCAGTCGGAGCATACTGTCTAGAATTGCTGATATAAATTGTATTATAATCAATTACAATATCTGGCTTTTTATAAGCATAATTCTGTCCAGAACTATAATTATCCCCAGTATTAATTGTTATATTTTTAGTTTGACCAACTGCTAAAGAAAAACTATCATTATTCCAATCCTGACCAATATTCATATAATTAAAAAAAACTGTTTTATCAGAATTATTTTTTAAAGCAATAGTCATAACCCCATTAGGATTCATTGACCATTCAACTATTGCAAAAGGATTAGCCATTTTCCAAGCAAGTTTTGCACTCTCTTCAGAAACACCACTACTTTGCCCCACCATATTAACAACCAAATTTACTGTAGTTAAAGAAACCACTACAACAACAGCAATAATAACAAGGTATTCAATTGTACCTTGAGCTCTTGACCTCAAACTTTTTGAATCAACAAATTTTTTCATAAGTATAAAACATTCTAAGTATATATAAACTTTATCAATTAACTTTATTTCGATGAAAATAAACTTAATTGAAAAACTTTTCCAAAAAAATGAACATCAAAATAATAAACCGAAAGTAATTACATTCAAAATTTCAAAAAATAGGATAATTAAAGCAAAACACGCCATGCAAAAAACCCTTGGAAATATTGATTTACTGAATAATATTCGTTTTGATGAACATGACGAATTTTTTGTTGAAAAAAACAAACCAATAACTATATTTGGTTGGGCAATTGATGAAATAGAAGAAAAAATAGCTGGAGAAGTTTTTGTTGAATTAAATAATGAATTATTCAAAGCCAAAAATAGAATTGAAAGAATAGATGTTTCAAACGCATATCACCGACAAGATTTTTTAAAAAGTGGATTTCTCGCAAAAATACCTTTTTCAAAATTCAAAATAGGTGAAAATAAAATTCGTTTATTTATTTTAACTAACGACAACAAATATTATTATAAAAGCAAAGAAAAAAAATTTTTTATTTTCATTAAAACACCTGAAAAAGAAACTAAAAATTTGGCTAAAAACTTTTTTATAAAAAACAAATTTTCTTACAACCCAAGAATAAGTATTATTACCCCTGTGTACAACCCAGAATTAAAAGATCTAATTGAATGCATAAACTCTGTGAAAAACCAAATTTATGAAAACTGGGAATTGTGTTTAGTTGATGACAAATCAACTAAAAAAGATGTTATAAAATATTTAAAATCACTAAACCACCCAAACATTAAAGTAAAATTTTTGAATAAAAACTCTGGAATTTCGATTGCATCAAACCACGCCATAAAAATGGCTACAGGAGAATTCATTGGTTTTTTGGATAATGATGATTTGCTAACAAAAGACGCTTTACTAGAAGTTGTAAAAACACTAAACACAAACAAAGAATTAGATTTAATTTATAGTGATGAAGCAAAAGTCAATTACTTTGGAGACAAATATGACTATTTCTTCAAACCGGATTATAGTCCAGAAACTTTATTATCCATGAATTACATTTGCCCCTTTTCAGTTTATAGAAAAAGTTTAGTGGAAAAAGTAGGATTATTGAGAAAAGAATACGATGGTTCGCAAGACTATGACCTAGTTTTAAGAATAGTAGAACAAACAAAAAACATTCACCACATACCAAAAGTTCTTTATTATTGGAGAGCAACAAAATCCTCCACTGCAAAAAACCCAGAAGCAAAACCTTATGCACTAAAAGCAGCAAAAAAAGCACTAGAAGATTACTTGAGAAGAAACAAAATAAAAGGAAAAGTAATAAACATTAGTCCAGTAGGATTATGGGAAATAAAATATAACTTAAATCAATCCCCTTCAGTAGAAATAATAATTCCAGCCGGACCAAGAATAAAATTATTAAAACAATGTCTCCAATCATTGTTGAAAAAAACAACCTACTCTAATTACACTATAACAATAATTGATAATTCCTTTTCAATAAGAACTTATGATTTGCTTGAAGAATACAAAAAAAAATATCCTAAAAAAATTAATTTTATAGTTGATAAAACTAAACCCTTCAATTTTTCCAAAATAAACAATAATGTAGCTAAAAAAAGCAAAGCAGATTATTTATTATTTTTAAATGATGACACCCAAATAATTACAAAAAATTGGATTGAAAGACTTCTACAAGAAGCAACTAAAAAAGAAGCAGGAGCAGTTGGCGCAATGCTTCTCTACCCAAATAACACTATCCAACACGCAGGAGTAGTAGTAGGCATTTGTGGAGCAGCAGACCATGTATTCAGAGGATTTAACCCTAATTCCACAGGTTATTTTGGATTTCATAAAGTAACTAGAAATGTAAGTGCAGTAACATTTGCTTGTGCAATGGTAAAAAAAAGCAAATTTTTGGAAGTTGATGGACTTGACGAAGGAAATTTCAAAGTCGCATACAACGACACTGATTTTTGTTTAAAATTATTAGAAAAAGGTTATAGAAATATTTACACCCCCCATGCAAAATTATACCACCATGAATCTGCTAGCAGAGGAGTAGACACTACCAAAAACCCAAGATTTAGAAAAGAAATAAAATTAATTAACAAAAAATGGAAAAAAATATTTGAAAATGATCCTTACTATAATATAAATCTTACAAGAAATTCTAATGGTTATCAACTAAAAAGCAATATAGAAATTATAAAAAAACCTTACGAAACAATAATTGGATTAGTTATATTAGGGTTAGGTATTATAATTGCGTTATTATAACAAGGAGTCAAAATGGATAATTACAAAACAAATAATAATACAGAATCAATCCAACTCCCTGAAGGATTTGATTGGGTTTTTTGTGTTAATAATTACCCAGATTTACAAAAAGCAGGAATTAACACAAAAGAAAAAGCAATCCAACACTATTTAGAATTTGGAAAAAAAGAAGGAAGACAAATATATCCTACTCAACAAACACTTCCAAAATATTACTTATCAATATGCGCAATAATTAAAGATGAAGGACCCTACCTACAAGAATGGATTGAATTCCACAAACTAGTAGGAGTAGAACATTTTTATATCTATGACAACAACAGCACAGACAACACAAAACAAATACTACAACCATACATCAACGACAAAACAATAACCTACACTTTTTGGCCTATGCATCCTGGACAAATAGAGGCATATAACGATTGTTTAAAAAATTATGGAAAAGAATCAAAATGGATTGCATTTATTGATTTAGATGAGTTTCTTTATTCACCTAAAGAGGATGATTTAAAAAAAGTAATAATTGATTATGAACAATACCCTGCAATAGGAGTTAATTGGGTTTGCTTTGGGAGTAATAATATTGAAAAAAAAACTGATGAGTTGGTCATAAAAAGATTTACAAAAAGAGCTTTTTTAAATTTTCCACCAAATAGACACATAAAATCAATTGTTCAATCAATTTTAACTGAATGTGCTGGAAACACTCCTCATCAATTTATTTATAAAAATAATTCTCTTGCAGTAGATGAGAATTTTAATTTTATACAAAAAAATGAATCATTATCAAAAAATATTTCAATAAATAAAATTAGAATCAATCATTATTTAGTAAAATCAAAAGAAGAATGTGAAAATAAACTTTCTCGTGGAAGAGCAACAATAAAAGATAATCGAAAAGAAGATTATTTTAAAGAACATAATAAAAATGATGAAGAAGACTTGATTATAACCAGATTTTTACCTGAATTAAAAGATGCTCTTAATAAAAAAAAATATCTCTAATAAAATACTATTCAAAAAATATTTTGCACAAATTATTATTACCTAAAGAATTTGATTGGAAATTTTACACTTCACATTATAGAGATTTAAAAGAAGCAGGAATTAAAACACACGAACAAGCAATAAACCATTATTTAAAATATGGAAAAAAAGAAGGAAGACAAATATATCCTACTCAACAAACACTTCCAAAATATTACTTATCAATATGCATAACAATTCAAAACGAGGGACCTTATCTACAAGAATGGATTGAATTCCACAAACTAGTAGGAGTAGAACATTTTTATATCTATGACAACAACAGCACAGACAACACAAAACAAATACTACAACCATATATCAATGATCAAATAGTAACTTATACTCCATGGCCTGAAAATACTAATCCACAATTAACTAGTTATTCTCATTGGTTAAAAACTTTTAAACAAGACACATTTTGGATTGCAATTATTGATGCTGATGAGTTCCTGTTCGGAGTTAAAGAAAATGACTTAAAAAAAATATTAACTAAATATGAAATGTTCCCATGAGTTTCAATTAACTGTTTAATGTTTGGGAGTTCAAACCATTTTTTTACACCAACAGGATTAGTAATAAAAAATTATACAATGCGACCTGAAGATAGCTCTTCTTTACACAAATGCATAAAATCAATCCATAACACAAATTTTTTAAATACAAATAG
>MWBC01000013.1 GCA_002068885.1 archaeon ADurb.Bin336 | reverse complement strand
CCCTACTCCCGCCATTAATTGAAACATTACAATCCGCTTTAAGAGTAGTATCTGGTCTTAGCACTTGTAAATAATTCAAAATATTTTCAAGGGTATTCATAAACTCCCTTGCTTCAGCGGGTGAAGAAATATCCGGTTCAGTTACTATTTCAATTAAAGGAAGACCTGATCTATTATAATCAATCAAAACATAATTACTCTTACCCATTCCACTAGGGTGAACTAGAGCAGCTGGGTCCCACTCAATGTGAGCCCTCCTAATCCTAATTTTTTTTCCACTCGGAACGATTAATTCCCCCTCCCCACAAATAGGAACCTCGTATTGAGTAATTTGATAATTCATAGACATATCAGGATAAAAATAAGTTTTTCTTGAAAAAAAGAAATCCTCATTAATTTTGCATTTTAAAGCCAAACCTATTTTTGTAGCAAGTTCAACCACCTTTTCATTTAACACTGGCCTACACCCAGGGTGGCCTAAGCAACTTGAACAAACCTGTGAATTAGGAATATCACTTGGAGCAGTTGAACAAGCGCAAAACAATTTTGAATTAGTATTCAAATATGCGTGAACTTCAAGCCCAATCATTACTCTAGTATCCTCACTCAAACTCAATCACCTTTGCAATTGAATACAATTTATTCTCCCCAAAGTGAGGAGCAACAATCATTAACCCTACTGGAAGATTATTCACAAATCCAGCATTAATACTAATATGAGGAAGCCCTGCTAAGTTAGGTGGAACAGTACAAATATCCATTGAAAAATTTTGCAGAGGAGATAATTTTTCTATTTCGCTAAATTTTGGAGCAACTGTAAGCATTGATGGGTAAATTAATGCATCAAATTTTTCAAACACATCATTAAACTCTTTAATAAGAACAGTTCTAACCTTCATTGCTTTTAAATAATAAGCTTCTCTAAACCCACTCATTCTAGTAAATGTACCTAAAATTATTCTCCTCTTAGTTTCCTCACTAAACTCATTACTCCTAACTTCTGAAAAATACTCGTCAAAATGTTTTCCTTCCACAATACCCTGAACCCCATACCTCAATCCAGAGAATTTAGCTAAGTTAGTTGAAGCTTCACTTGTAGCAATAACATAATAAGCACTCAACGCATATTCCACATTTAGTGGAAGAGATACTTCCTCAACTTCAAAAAATTTTTTTAATTCATTAATTTTTTCTCCAACAATTTTTTTTACACTCTCATCACTATTATCAAAAAAATCTTTTACAACCCCAATCCTTTTTATTGGAACTTCTTTTCTTTCAAATCCATTATTTAAAGAAGTTGAATCATTTTCATCAAACCCACTAATAACTTCAAGCAACAAACTAGCATCACTTACACTCTTTCCAATTACCCCAATTTTGTCAAGAGAACCAGCGTAATCAATTAAACCAACTCTTGAAACAAGTCCATAGGTTGGAGTGAATCCAACACATCCACAAAAACTTGCAGGGCAAGCAATTGAGCCACCAGTACTTTCCCCTAGGGCAATGTGAAAAGATTTTGTATAAGCAGTAAAACCACCTGCACCCCCACCAGAGCCCCCGCAAGAACACTCATTATCAAAAGGATTTTTAGGAACTTTTTCTGTATTAATAGAAAATGAACCAAACCCAAATTCATCTTGAGTGGTTTTTGCAAGAATTATTCCCCCCTCACTCCTCACTTTTTGAATTACTGTTGCATCAAAAAGAGGTTTATACCTTTTAAGTATTTTAGAACCAGCTTTTGATTCAATCCCCTTAACACAAATAGCATCATTAACAGTCACAGGAACCCCGAACAATTTTCCATTATACTTTGAATCCTTATTTTCAAAACTTTTTTTTAATTCATTTAATTGAAGCAAAACACTCTCTTCATCAAACTCTTCAATATAATTTAATTCCTTTCTTTGACTCTCCTTAATTTCATTAATTATTTGGGAAAGATTTTTTTCAACAAAAGAAAAATCTTTTCTCGCACACTCAACAAAATACTCAATTGATTCTTCTCTCTTCATTCAAATCAACTCAAAAATAATTCTCTAAAAAAAATCACAAATCAAAATCAAATTGCTTTAGGCCCTTTAAAATAACCCTCTTCTTTTAGATTATCAATAACATTCAACAATGCTTCTTCTCTAGTAATTCCTTTCTTAACTTCGTCTTTTCTAAACCTATTACTCGTTTCAATTGGTTGAAAAGAAGGTTTGATTCCAGTTGTGTCAAACTCACTAAGTTTGTTAAAAGATTTTAGAATAATTTCTCTTATTTGAGGAACTAATTTTTCAAGTTCTTCTTCTTTTAACTCTATTTTCGCATTTCTCGCAATTTTTTTAATTAATTCAACATTTACTTCTACTTGAACCATAACTAAAACCTATTTGAAAAGTTTTTTAAAATAGTTTAAGTGACTAAAAATCGTTAATGCTTTGTTGACGATGGTGCTTAACTGCTTTTGCATTAAAACCAAGTTTGTTTAATTTCCTTGCAAACTCTTCACAAAACCCATGGTCAGTTAAAACAAGTTTAGGGTTTGAGAGCTTAACATACTCCACCAAATCATTAAAATCCGCGTGATTACTTAACTTAAATATTTTGTCAAACGCTCCTCTCCTATCCCACCCAGTTGCAAGAGCAGAGTGTAATTCTCGCTTATCAAAATGTTCTATTGTTGCAAACAAGTGCCTATCAACTAATTGAGGAGGCATTATTAGTACACTAAAATCCTTTAAATTGTGATCAAGCTTTTCATAATCCCCTAATTTTACTCCATGGTTTTCATAAATCTTATTCAACTCAAAAATAGAGTCATGCACTACAGGAGTGAAACCCGCTTCGTTAGAAATTCTAGTAAGTTCTTGGGCTTTTCCTAGTGAATAACCTGATAAAAGCACCAACCCACTCTTCGCATTTTTACTAATCCAAGAAATCATTTCAGATACTACGCTCTCTTGACTAGGAAAAACATATTCAGGAGAACCAAAAGTTGTTTCAAGAACCAAAGTATCTGCACTCAAAACCTCACTCCCTTTAAACAAAATCGAATCCTGCAACCTAAAATCACTTGAAAAAACAAATTCCTTTCCACTAGAACTTATTCTTGCTTGAGCAGAACCCAAAATGTGTCCATTTGGTTTTAACTCTAATTCAAAATCATCAATCCTCTTAGTTTTATTAAAATCAATTTGATTAAAGTTAGCATCCCCAAACCTACTTTTAACCAAATCAATTGTCCCACCCGTGGCCAAAAACTCTGTTTTTTTAGAGAGTTTAACATGATCAGAGTGAGCGTGTGAAAGAAAAGCTAATTTTGATTTAGGGGAGTGATGAGGGTCAATACACAACCCCTTAAAAAAAAGCCCTCCTTTATTTTGGGTAAACACAAAAAAACACCTATACAAAATCAAATACAAACCATCATAAAAACTAATCACTTAAAAAAAAAGCTTTTTATTAAAAAAATCTCGCACAGGCAAATCTTTTATACCTAAAAAATCTTATACTCAATAAGTATGAGCACAAAAATTATTGAAGAAACTGTAGAAGCTTGCATTAATGAAATAAATGCCCTTCATTCAGCTGTTTCAAGAACCAATTGGGCAGAGTTGAATAGAGAAGGATTTGTATTCAATTTAGAACAAAACACTTCAAGAATAAAAACAATTTACTTAAAATTTGATGAGATTAATCACGAAATAAAAATGTTGCTTGAAAAAAATTCGCCGGATTTTACTGATTTAATAAATGAAGTTGCTAAAGAACTAGTAGTTCTTGAAGCAAACATCTCAATGGAGAAAACAAAAAAACTTAGAGAGGAATTAATTAATGAAAATGAAGCAATTGAAGTTCCTGAATTATATTCTGCAATTCAACAAAAAATACTTACAATAAGCCTAAAAATGAGGTACAACATAGATAAAGCAAGAAATTTTTTGATTTCAAGAAAAACTACTCCCCTAACAAAAGGAACAACCTCAAGAGGATTAGTTGAAGCACTACAAAAAAAAGAGGATGAATTAAATGAATTAAAACAAAAAAACATTGAGTTAAAAAGAAAAACTTACTTTGGAAACTTAACTGAAAAAAATATTGTGGACACAGAGTTTGAACTCCAAGAAATGGATAAACAATTAAGCATTACTTTGGATGAAACAAAAAAATCTCTCAAAACACACTTTGCCCAAATATCTTATGTTGAAGGAAGTTTTATTCAATTAAAAAAACAAATAGAAGAAATTGAAAATAGTCACTCAACATTCACTCAAAAAGCTGTTGAACTAATTAGAGATCTTAAAAAAGAAAGAGATTATTCAAAAAACTTAGCACTTGAAATGGAGAAAGAAACCCTTGAAAAGAGAAGTGAATACACTAAACAATTAATAGAATTTGAACAAAAGAAAAATGATTTTGAAGAAAAAATAAAACAAAGGTATGAAAAAGAACTAAACGCATTGAAAAAAGGAATAGAAGAAAAAAACCTTGCTTTGAAAAACTCTCAAAAATTAGTAGAACAATTAGAAAGAGAAATCAAATTAAAAAAAGCAACAAAAGAATAATTATTTTGTTCAAAATTAGTAATAATCATCTTCAACAGGAACAAAATCATTCTCTTTAAACAAAATACTCAAAATAGTTCCACTCAAATCCTCCACAAGAGCATCTCTTTGATCAAAATAATCCTGAGTCAATTTAGAAGAAAAAGAATCCTCCTCCACCCACTTCAATATTCTAGTTTTTGTTAAAAGCTCCACATCAACTAATTTATCTTTCAAAAAATCAATTTCACTTTTCTCATCAAGCAAAGCAAAAACAACTAAAAAATCCGAAGAAGAAGCTTCCTCAACACAAACAATTGGAATATCCTCAAAAAAAGGAACAAACCTAACAGACACTTCAAGTCCAGAAATTTTTTTTGAAAGAGATTTAATCAATTCCGGAAAAATATTTACTGAATTACCCCTATACCCAATCAAACTAATTCTCATAATAAACAAACAACAAAAAAGAATTAAATACTTTCTCTCAAAACATACAAATAATTCAAAAAAATAATATCAAACATCTTAAAATAAATTTTATTTAATACAAAAACTCAAGAAAATAGATTAAATTTTGAAAAAAAAATCAAATGGAAACTTTTATAAAAAAGAACATCTTAATTTTTGGAGTGAGTTTAGAGTGTTTGATCCAAACAATGATATGAATTACTCTCCAGGAGGATACTCTCCAGGGGGAAGTATGTATGGGCCACAAGACTATGATATGGGCGGAAAACCTCAAATTGATTTCAAGAAATATCTCCCAATGATAATAGGATTAGGAGTATTACTAATAGTAGCATTTTTTTTATTAAATTGGCTTGGTTCCCAAAGAGAAATTTTTATTGGAATAACTGATCTTGATGGAAAACGAGTTTCCGGAAAACTAACCCTACTTGATTCAAGTGGAAATCCGATTGAAACAGAATTAATTTCTGGAAAGTACAAAGTAAATCTCTTTCCAGGAGATTACTACGCAAGTGTAACTGCAGATGGTTATAAACTAAAAGAAGGCGAAGTAATAACTATTGATGGAGAAACAAAACAAGGATATACTCAAAACATAAAACTAGTTAAAGACATAAGTGCAACACTACAACCAATAATAGAAACTAGCAAAATATATGAAGGACAAGTAATTGAAGGAAAAATTTATGTACAAAACACGGGTGGTAATTCATTTGAGGTAGCTGATATTATCCCAACAACAACATCCCCTCTTGAAGTTAAAATGCACCCCACAATAGTAACTTCACTAAATACAGGAGGCACAGCAACACTTGATTTTCAAATTAGTGTAAAAGATGGAACAAACCTAACTAAACAAACAACTTCAGAAATAACTTTCAAAATAAAAGGATCCAATATCACTAGTAGCAAACACACTATGAATTTAATACCAACCCTTGATCCAACAAAATTAACAATATCAGGATTAGTAACTAATAGGTCGAATGCATTAACTGCAGGTGTTAGACAAGAAGTTAATATTAAAATAAAAAACAATGATAATGCAATTCCTCTAGAAGATATTTTAGTAGAAATTATTCCATCAACAGGAAATGACTCAACACTAGATTGGATAACCCTACCCGACATTAGTGATGAAAGCGAACCATATGAAATAAAAATACCCTCCATAGACCCAAAAAAAGATGTTACTGTAAAAATGTATATACAAGCTCCAGTAACTGCTAAAATTGATGAAGAATTTGCAGGAGTAGTAAAAATCAATTCCCTTTCACTAAAAGGAGAAAAAATTTCTCCAATATTCTCATACAAAATCAGTAAAGAAACAAAAGTTGATTTAATTTTCAGTATGAAAAAAGAGTTTAAAATTAATTGTAAAGAATCAACTGGAATATGTGAAGGCGAAACGCTTGCAACAGGAGACATTTTCTTTGAAAATAAAGGAGATGTGGACCTAGGCCCGATTAAATTAGAAATAGATTTACAAGACCCATCAACCGATCTTGATTGCCCAGGATTCCTTAAAATAAACACAACTGAAATACCAAACATCCCTAAAAAAACTAAATACACAAATATTTCTATGCTAATAACAAACAACCCTGCAGAAACAGCTCCAAACATAATCAAAATATGTGTACTAAAATGGACTTACCATAATCCTCTAGACCTATCAAAACCAGAAACAGGAACACATCAAATTACCATAGAAAAAAGTACAAGAAAATAATGAAGAAATAACTCTACAAAAATACTCTAACCAAAAGTACCTTTTTATTTCTTTACTAACCCCAATCTTATTAATGAAAGTGAATAAACGTGGGATTTTAAATGAGTCAAGATAATAAAAAAGAATTTCAATTAGAACTTGCAAAATACTTATCAGAAAAAGATTTTATTTACGGGCCAGAACCAGAACTCTACGGCCCAATAGCAGGATTCTATACCTATGGATTAGTTGGAAAAGCAATGAAGAACAAACTTGAAGAAGTTATTAGAGAGTCCTTCACTTCAAACAATTTCTTTGAAATTGAGTACCCTCTTATAAGCCCGCAAGTTGTTTGGGAAGCGAGCGGACACTTAAAGGGATTTAATGACCCTATAGTTAATTGCTCAAAATGCAAAGCGACTTTTAGAGCGGATAAATTAATTGAAGAAACAACTGGAATAAGTGCGGATTCATTCAAAGACGAAGAACTAATTAACACTATAAAAGAACACGAAATTTTGTGTCCTAATTGCAAAGGAAGATTCAATCTTGAAATACAAAGACAAAGCTTGATGATGAAAACAACAATAGGAAAAGACACTATTGCTTATAATAGGCCGGAAACCGCTACAACCACTTATTTACCATTCAAGCATTATGTTAATTTTTTTAGAGGAAAATTACCTTTTACGGTTTTTCAAATAGGAAAAGCTTTTAGAAATGAAATATCTCCAAGACAACACTTATTAAGACAAAGAGAATTCACTCAAGCAGAAGCACAAATATTTATTAGTGCAGAACAAAAAAATAATTTTGAAGAATTCTCAAAAAACCAAAACGAGATTCTGCCACTATGGACGGAAGCATTACAAAAATCAAAATCAAAACCAATAAATTTAACTCTAAAAGAAGCACTTGAAAAAAAAGTTTTGAAAAACCAAGCATATGCTTGGGCAATACTACTTGCATATAATACATTCAAATCAATGGGAATACCAAAAGAAAAAATGAGGTTAAGACAACACCACTCTGATGAGAAAGCATTTTATGCAGATGATGCTTGGGACCTAGAAATAGAACTAAACTCATTTGGTTGGACAGAGTGCTGTGGAATACACGACAGAACAACATATGATTTAGAACAACACTCCAAATACTCAAAACAAGATTTAAGTGTTAGATTAGAAAATGGAGAAAAAGTAACACCACACGTAATAGAAATTGCTTTTGGAGTAGATAGGCCATTTTATGCACTACTTGACATAGCTTTTTTTAGAAGAGAAAATGATTCTCAAAGAACAGTACTTTCACTCCCACCCAAAATTGCACCTATTCAAGTAGGGGTACTCCCATTAATGAAAAAAGATAATCTCCCAAAAAAAGCTGAAGAAGTAAAAAAAGAATTAAAGAATTATAGAATTTATTATGATGAAAGTGGAAGCATTGGAAAAAGATACTCTCGATTGGACGCAATAGGAGTACCTTTTTGCATTACTATAGATCATGATACACTCAAAGACAATACAGTTACTATTAGAGAAAGAGATTCCCTCAAACAAACAAGAGTGCCTATAAAAGAATTAAATGAAAAAATAGGGGATTTATTAAAAGAATAAAATAAAGGAGTTTATTGTATGGAACAAAGAGAATTCTTGCGAAAACAAATGCTGAAAAAAACTCGTGAACAAATAGAAGAAAAATTTGCAGGAAAAGAAATACACATAATAAAAGCCGTTAATTTACTAAGCGACCTTGACTCAATAAACAATTTGATGAGTGAAAATTTAAATGAGTGGAAAATAAGAAACCCACAAAACGAAGCACAAAATCAATTAGAAACACTACAAAGAAATACTATTCAAATACAAGAAGAAAAAACAAAGTTAATTGAATTCATTGAAAAAGAAATGCAAGAAGAGTTCCCCAACTTTTCCCAAATAGCTACCCCCATAATTGGAGCCAAATTACTAAGCGAAGCTGGTTCAAAAAAGAGATTATGCTTCATGCCCGCTTCAACCATACAAGTACTAGGCGCAGAAAAAGCATTATTTGCTCACTTAAGAAAAAATGCTAAATCCCCAAAACATGGACACTTATTCAACCACCCACTCCTCCAAAATATGCCCAGATTTAAAAGAGGAAAAGCAGCGAGAATAATTGCAGGAAAATTAGCAATTGCACTAAAACAAGATTATTTTAAAGGAGAAGATACTTCAAAAAAAGTGAAAGAAGAACTTGAGAAAAAAATAATTGAAATAAGAAACGAACCAGAAACAGAAGCTCAAAAACAAAAAGAAAAAAATTATGAACAAATAAACAAGGATAGAAGAAAAGAAGAATTTGTTAAAGAAAATAAAAAAAGAGAACACCAAATGGAAAGCAGAACATTTACCCCTGAAGAAAGAAGAGCATACTTTGCTAACCAAAAAAGAAATAAAGATTCATTTACCCCAAGAGAAAATTATTCAAACAAATCAAAGAACTTTGGAAAATCAAAAAATCGCACAAGTGATTCAAAAAATGATTTCAATCAAAATTATAACAAAATAGGAAATGATAAGAGAAATAGAAGCGAATCCAAAAAATTCAAATCACGCGGATTTAGGAAAAAATCAAAAACCTCTTTTAGAAAAAGAAAACCGAGAACCACTAAAAGATACTAATTCCACTAAAATAAAAATACTTTTAATCCTGCCCCTAATTTTTCAAAAATAAAGTTATTTAAAAAGAGAAATAACTCTATTTATTTATGAAACAAATATTTGAAGGAATATACACTGATGGTAAAAGTATTTACACAAAAAATTTGATTGTTGGAAAAAAAGTTTACAAAGAAAAACTAATACAAAAAAATGGGAATGAATACAGGGAGTGGGACCCTTATAGATCAAAATATTGTGCAGGAATAAAAAAAGGATTGAACAAAAGTATATTTTATGAAGGATGCACTGCAATTTATTTAGGAAGCGCAGAAGGAACAACAGTTAGTCATGTTTCGGACATAATAGGAAAAAAAGGAGCGGTTTTTTGTATTGATATTTCAGAAATAGCAATGAACAAACTAACCCAACTCGCTGAAGATAGGGAAAACATTTACCCTATTTTAAGTGACGCCCAACTAACAGAAAATTATGAAGAATACTTTACTCAAAAAGCTGATTGCTTATTTCAAGATATTTCCCAACGAAACCAAGCTGATATATTTGTAAGGAACTCAAAATTCTTAAAAAAAGGAGGGCTAGGAGCACTAGCACTAAAAACAAAAAGCATTTCACAATCAGAATCAAAAGAAAACATACTCGACTATGAACTTGAAATACTAAAAAAAGAATTCGAAATACTACAAACCATTCCCCTAGACCCTTACGAAAAACACCATTACTTAATACTCATGAAAAAGAAATAAAAAAAAGGGAAAATAAAATGCAAACAAAAAAAGAATCAAAACACTACAAAGAATACGCTCGAAAAACAATTCACTTAATATTTGGAATAGCATTCCTAATAATGATCCAAATATTAGGAACCACCCAAAGCGCTTACATTTTATTCGCTTTATTAATAATTGGATTAATTGCAAGTTTTTTAATAATGAAAAAAATAGAATTACCTATTCTTAGCACCATTGTAAAAATAGTTGAGAGAGAAAATGAAAAAAAATTACCCGGAAAAGCAGCAATAATGTTTTTTGCCTCCGCAATAATAAGACTAATAATATTTCAAAATAATAAAAACCTTGTACTAACCTCACTAAGCGTACAAATATTTGCAGATGCTTTTGCTGCAATAATTGGAATAAATTTTGGAAAACACAAAATCTTTAGAGAAAAAACTCTTGAAGGAAGCACCACCTTTTTTATTATTGCACTAATATGCATTAACTATTTTTACCCCTTGCACATTGCAATAATCACTGCACTAATAGCAACCATAGTTGAAATACTTCCCCTAGATGATAATTTATTTGTACCCCTATTCACAGCAGGATTACTAAAAATTCTAATCTAAAAAAATGAAGGAATTAACTAAATTATTAAACCTTACTTGCAACTAAATCAATATAGAGGCCGATAGTATAGTGGATAGTATAACGCACTCCTAAAACAATAATAGTTGAGTGGAGTGAGGCGTGGACTCGGGTTCAATTCCCGATCGGCCTGTAATGTAAAACACAATTAAAAAATTTCAAAAAAAATAATTATGCTTAAAAATATAAATAACTTAGGATAAGAATTGGTTAGAAGGTTTTTTGATGTATTTAGAATTATTTTTAGCACTAGCACTAATTTCCCTAATATCCCTACTAGGAATATTAACCATAAACATTAGTGAAAAAACTCTTAAAAAATGGATTGAAGCATTAGTAGCTTTTGCAATAGGAGCACTAATTGGAGATGTATTCATCCACCTACTCCCAGAAATATCCCAAAATGGAATAACTCCCGAAATTTCTTTTTCCATACTAGGAGGAATAATAATTTTCTTTATTCTTGAAAAAGTAATTCAATGGAAACACTGCCACCACTTAGACCACAAAGACACTTGTCACAGATTCACTTACATGAGCTTATTTGGGGACATGATGCATAATTTTATTGATGGAGTAATTCTTGCAGGAGCATTCATGGCAGGGCCACTCATTGGATTTTCAACCACCATAGCAGTTGCTTTACACGAAATTCCTCAAGAACTAGGGGATTACGCTGTTTTAATTAAAGGAGGATTCACAAAAAAAAGAGCTTTAATTTATAATTTTTTTAGTTCCCTAACTTCATTTGTAGGGGCACTACTAACACTAATTTTTGGAACAATGATTGAAGGATTAACTCCTTTATTAATGGCTTTTGCAGCAGGGAGTTTCTTGTACATTGCAGGAACTGATTTGTTCCCAGAGTTACACAAAGAATTTGATTTAAAACAAGCAATCATTCAACTAATTTTCATTTTACTAGGAATAGGAGTAATGTCTTTATTACTATTAATAGAATGAATTACCTTAGCATTATTAAAATATCCACATTATATGGACAAATTACCACAATTCCTTTGCTCTTAATTCAATACCCGAAACCAAACCGGAAATAAAAGTAATAACCATTATACCCATCATTATACTAAAACCAATACTTGGGCCATAATAAGGATCTTTGTACACAATAGAACCCACTACTTCAAGAGCTGCTACAATAAAAATTGCTAAAGAAAAATAAAAATCCAACCTATCCCAAGTTTTTTTCTTTTTAGAGTTAATTCTCAAATACAAGTAAATGAGGAACATTAAAAAAATTGCAAACATATCCCCAAACCAATCTCCAAACAAATGAACCATACAATAGAAGTGTAGTAAAAAGAGTATTTATTTGTTTGGATTAATTATTCTAAATTTATTTTAAATATTTATTACAAACATCATCTAATTTGTTTGGAATAATTACCTTAAATTTATTTTAAATATTTATTACAAATATCAAAATATTATTTGAATTAATTATTCTAAATTTACCATAAATTTATTTTAAATATTTATTTTAAATATTAAAATATTTATTTGAATTAAATTAATTGACATAAATCTGTTTTAAATATTCATTTCAAATATCCAATTATTCTTACTCCAATTCAATCATTAATTATTTTTATTTAAAAAAAGAAAAAAGAGTTTTAGTTCAAAACTAAACTCTCCTAAACTCTCTCCCAAGTAAAAACTTGAGTTAGTGTTCCTCTATGCGCAAAATGCTTTGCACTCTCAAGTACTGTGTCAATTCCAAAACATCTCCTTGAAGGGTATTTGTGTTTTTTCTTTGCAACAGTAATATTAAAAAAATCTTTTTTACTATCAAACTTATTGGCCATGTAATAATCCTTTCCACCCAACTTTGCAAAAACAACAAACTTGTTATCTGCTCCCCCACCAACAATCATCAAATTATTTTCATCAAGTTGCAATACAACAGCAGTTTTATTCACTCCATCCATTCTCTCAATTGCTTCTTTAACTTGAACAAGTTTTGTGCATTCAGTCACTATATCATCTTTATCTTTTGAACTAACCCCTTCTTCAATAATATTCTTAATGAACATCATATCACCATACGAATTACTCACAACCAACAGCTTATATTCTTGATTGTTGGCTAAAAAAAGTGGTGAAATACTACATAAAAAACCTTCTTAAAATAAATTCTAAAGGGATTAAGTTGTTAAAAAAACCAGAGTTATTAATGCCCGCAGGCAACCTTGAAAAACTAAAAATAGCTATTAATAATAATGCGGATGCGGTTTATTTTGGGTCAATAAAATTTAATGCAAGACAACTAGCTTACAACTTTACTTTTGAAGAAATGAAAGAAGGAATAGATTATTGTCACTTAAATAACAAAAAAGCTTACCTCACCCTAAATACCCTAATTTTGAATGAGGAATTAGACGAAGCTATAGAAATTGCAAAAAAAGCTTATGAATTAGGAATTGATGCGATTATAATACAAGACCTTGGATTATACTACGCTCTAAAAAAACTTTTACCAAATTTGGAACTACACGCATCAACCCAAATGACTTGCAACAACATTCAAGGAGCAACTCTTCTTGCAGAAATGGGTTTTAAGAGAATTATCCTCGCAAGAGAACTCAATTTAAACGAAATAAAAGAAATTACAAAAGTATTACACGAAAAAAATTGTGAAGCAGAAGTATTCATCCACGGAGCAGAGTGTTTTTGTTACTCTGGCCAATGCTTATTCTCTAGCTTTGCATTCAACAAATCAGGAAATCGAGGGAGATGTTTACAACCCTGTAGATTGGAATATGAAACAAGTACTAACAAGAGTGGAAGATTACTCTCAATGAAAGACCTAACTACTTACAATATTATAGGAGAATTAATTAAAGCAGGAGTGGATTCGTTCAAAGTAGAAGGGAGATTAAAAAATAATGAATACATTCAAAACGTTGCAAGGGTTTATAGAAAAACAATTGATGGTTATTTTGATAAAAAAACAAAACCCACAAGTGAAGAACTAAACGAAATGAAAAAATCTTTCTTAAGAGAAAATAGTTCTCTTTATTTGAGTGAAGAAAAAGAACTCACAACAAAAAATGTTTCAGGAAACAAAGGAATACCCGCGTGTAAAATAATTTCTTTTAAGGGCCAAGATTTGATTATAAAAACACTCTTTGAAATAAAAAAAAGTGATAAATTAACTCTTGCAAAAGATGAAAACTACTCTAGTTTTTTTGTTAAACAAATAATTGAGAACGGCAAAACAATTCAAAATGCGAGTAGAGGAAAAACGATTTTAATTAAAACAACCTACCCGCGTCCATTTCTCAATATTGGGGATGAACTATGTTTTACTACTCCAAAAAAAGCTGATGAAAACAACAACCCCATAATTTATTATAATTTAAGCATAAATGCCCAATTGGGAGAAAAAATTAAATTCAGAATAGAAATACCTGAATTAAAAAATTTTGAAAAAAATTTTGTTGAAGGAGAAAGTGATTTTATAACAGAGAAAGCTCAAAAAACACCAACTACTACAGAGGTAATTAAAGATAAAATATTCAAAGAATTTTATTTCCTAACCCCTAAAAAATTTAGTTGTAAAGTGAGTGAAAATATATTTATTCCTTTAAGCAAATTAAAAGAATTAAAGAGATTAATTGAACTAAAAACAAAAGAAGAGTTACTTCAAAACAAAAAAATTCCAATTGATTTTGATTCAAAACTCAAAGAACTACTCAACAAAATAAATTCAGGCAAAAAAAATTTGAATACCCAAAATCAAAAAAAAGAATTTTTCTTTTTCATTGAAGAACACCAAAAAGAATTAATTGAAAAAAATAATATATTAAACAAAAAAATTGTTAATTATTATATTAATAATAAAAGCGAGTTTGAAGAAATAGTTAAACCACAAAACATAATGAGTAGTAAAGAATTAAAAGAACTTGAAGAAAAACTTAATTCAAAAAACAAATTATTTTGCACTAATTTAGGTTCGTTAAAAATAGCTCTTGACAAAAAAATTGATTTTTTTATTGAACGCGAAATGAATTGCTTTAATTCACTTGCAGTAATTTTTTTCATTGAACTAGGTGCTAAAGGAATAATTCCTTCAATTGAATTATCCTTAAAAGAAATCAACTCACTCCCCTACAAAGAAAAACTAATC
>MWBC01000012.1 GCA_002068885.1 archaeon ADurb.Bin336 | reverse complement strand
CTCCACCCCACTCCCACACCCCATATCAAGACAATCCTTACCGGACAAATCTTCTGATAAGATACAATCCACTAACAAAAAAGAATCCTCTCTAGGTGAATAAACTTCCATTACAAAAACACTTCAAAAAAATTAATTTAATTTTATTATTTAATTGATTTAATTTTATTTAATTTAATTTTATTATTAATTTTATTTAATTTAATTATTTAATTGATTTAATTTTATTTAATTTAATTATTTAATTGATTTAATTTTATTTAATTTAATTTTATTATTTAATTGATTTAATTTTATTAATGAATTATATTTTTCATTTTATTGAACTAAAAATTATTAATTTATTTAATTTATTAATAAAATTATATTTTCATTTTATTGAATTAAAAATTATTAATTGTATTACTAATTCATATTATTAATTTACATTAATTTTACATTACTAATTCATATTAATAATTTACATTACTAAAATCACACTATTAAATTCACACTACTAATTTGTATTTGATTTTGACCAAATAGTATCAAAATTTTTCTTAAAAACACTCGCAACTTCCACACTATGAATAAACACTAAATTCTCTTCATTTCTCGTGTCTGCATTATTAGAATAATTAAAAGAACCAGTTGCAACAAAATTCATGTCAATTATAGTGTATTTATTATGCATATACCCTGAACCATTTCTATAAGCAACTCTAATTCCTTTATCTATTAATAATTCATCATCACTCGCAGAATTTTTGCTTTGAAGAGAATCGTAAATAACCCAAACATCAACCCCTCTGTTCTTCGCCCTAATTAAAGCATCCCCAATTCCATCATGAGTAAAAGAATAAATCGCAATAAAAATATTTGAATCAGCATCATCAATTTTATTTATCAATTTATCAGAACAATAATCACTTGGACAAAAATAGGTCTCAACTAAAGAATAACTACCCTCTCCCCCACTTTGAGGATAATAATCAAAAAAATAATCCATTTTGGAATTATTATCACTAGCACTCACGCCAGTAAATAAACCATCAAAAGGATTTTGCGCATCATTCTCTTGCCTAACAGAAAAAATGAACAAAGCTGCAAACAAAACAACTATAATGAAAAAAACTATCCCACTACCAGATTTTTCCCAAAAACCCATTTATTAACACCAAAAGAATTAATGAATAAAGTGCTTTTATTCTTTTCCAAATAGAAAATAATTATGCTTTATGATTGTCATTCCCACATTGATTTGATAAATGAAAATGAAGTAAAACCACTCTTAGAAGATTCGCTAAAAGAAGGGGTGGGAGAAATAATTTCTTGCGCCACCTCATTTTACTCTAATGAAAAAACACTCACCCTCTCAAAACAGCACCCTCAAATAAAACCAGCTCTGGGATTATACCCACTAAATGCACTTGAACTAAATGAAGAAGAACTAAACAAAGCAATTAATTATATTAAAAAAAATATTTCAAAAGCAATCGCAATAGGAGAAGTTGGATTAGATTTTAAGTACGCTACTAAAGAAGAAGAACAAGAAAAACAAAAAAAGTATTCTCTGAATTTATTGAATTATCAAAAGAATTTAACAAACCCTTAATAATTCACTCAAGATATGCTCAAAGAGAAGTAATTGAATTATTAAAAGAAAAAAAAGCTGAAAAAGTATTACTCCACTCATTCACAGAATCAAAAAAATTAATGAAACAAGCTACAGAACTAGGGTATTATGTTTCATGTGGATTAAAAACATTAACCGATGAAATAATCCAAAAAAACTTGAAACCCTTTCCCCTAGAACAACTATTATTTGAAACAGATTCCCCAATAATATTTGATAATGAAAAAGCACACCCAAAAAAAATTAAATTAATTGCAGAAAAAGTTGCTGAATTAAAAGAAATTGATTTTAAAGAAGTTGAAAAACAACAAGAAAAAAACTATTCAACATTATTTTGAACAAAAAAACCTTTTTTTAAAAAAAGACAAGTTTTTATTAACCCTCTAAAAGAAATATATAATGGTGGTTGGATGATATTAGTGTTTTTGGTTATATTAATAATAACATTAATAATAGCAAATATTTTGGTGAGCG
Source organism: archaeon ADurb.Bin336 (assembly GCA_002068885.1). Lineage (GTDB taxonomy): Archaea > Iainarchaeota > Iainarchaeia > Iainarchaeales > JAAZKV01 > JAAZKV01. The sequence goes on along the minus strand of MWBC01000012.1, from coordinate 14,330 downwards.
CAGCATACCCTAGAAAAAGTGAGAGAGGATTTGTTGAACCCTTCCTTAACAAAGAAGAAACAATACAACCTGAGGTTATTGACAACATAAATGACATTAAAGAAAATAATATGCTAATCCAAGGCTCCTTACAAGCAACAAACAAAAAAGTAGAAATGCTAAACGAAAGAATCTCAACTCTAGAAAAAGTTGTAATCACAATGGTTGAAAATAAAGTAAGCAATAAAAACTAATTAACAAAATTTATTTTGCAGGGCTACGAAATTTCCACCCATCAATTTCAAACCCCCCCATTTTTCTAAACACGTGCAAACAAAGACACTTGTAATTAGAAAACATTTTTTTAGGAGAATTTAGTACAAGAGCTTTTGAAAACAATTTAACAAAAACTTCATCAGGAAAATCATTTATCAAATACTTTTCCCTATCTTTTTTATTAATTAAAAATCTTTCAACTTTATTACTTTGAGAAACATTCATTCTACAAAATTTTGAATAAACCTCATAAATATCCCTCAACCCTGAATAATAAACAAAATAAAATTCTTTAGAATTATTATCAAGAACCTCACCAAGATTATCCAATGCATCCCACAAATGATACTTATTCATTTCAATAAAAGCTCTCTTTGGTTTAACAAATTTCTTTTTCAAAAACTTTTTTGCAACAACCACTAATTTAGTTAAATCCCCTGTTTTATCAAAAATTATTTTTCCAGTAGCAAACATATGAGCAGTAACTGTTCTGTTCCTTGAGTAATCCTCCTCAAAATACCCCTCATATCTATACAAAGGATTTGCAAAATACTCTATCAAAAAACCATCCACTATTTTGTTTCCCCTCTCCCTCCAAGTAACTTCATTATCCAAAATTATTTGCACATCAATATCAGAATGCTTACTCGCACCCCCAGTAACAAAACTTCCACAAACAAGAACACCAATAATTTTATCTTTATCTTTCCAATCACTCAAAAACTTTTCAAGCGCAATCATCCACTTCTCCATTCTCAAGCCACCTGCAACAATAATTTTACTATTACAAAAGAACTAATCATAAAAGTATTAACAATAAAACTCAATAAAAATAGTTCAAGTGCATTCATTTTTGAAATAATTCTAACAACCCTTTCCCCAACCCCCTCCTTAGAAGGAATAGACATAATCCACCCAATAAAAGCAAAAGAAAAATAATCCACTAATTTTCTTCCAAAAAAATTTTCTTTAAAAAAACCATTCAAATTAATCAAATCAACTTTACTCCCTTTATAAAATTTTTTTAACAAATAAAAAATTATTGAATCACAACACACCGCCCCCACTCCAGCTAAAAGCACGGATAAAATAATATTTTCAAAATTAGTATTAATAAAAAAAGCTGCTGTAAAAGGAGTGAATACCCCAATAGGTGTTAAAAAACCCATTAAAAAAAAGTTTAAATAATTACTACCCCCCATCAACTTAAAAATCTCAATAACTCCATCAAAAAAAGAAATTATTATTGAAACAATAATCAAACCAAAAAGAACCCCTAAAACAGGATACTTAACCCTCACCAATAAATGCTTAAAATTCATTAACAAAACAAATTGAATTAAATATATAAACTCACTCACAAAAAAATAAAAATTGAAAAAATTGATGAACCCAAATTAAAATTTAAATAATAGATAAAATATTACACCAAACAAAAATCAACCTTTATAAATAAACAAAAACAATAATATTACACGAATTTAATGCATAAAAATAAAGAAACAATTATTTCAGTTAAAAATCTGTCAAAATCATTTCGATTAAAAATTCCATCCAAGGGACTAAAAAATAATATTCACTCATTCTTCTTCCCAAAATTTAGTTCAATTAATGCAGTTAACAATATTTCTTTCGAAATAAAAAAAGGAGAACTAGTAGGATTTATTGGTCCAAATGGAGCAGGGAAATCAACTACTCTAAAAATGCTTTCAGGAATACTCTTTCCTGATTCTGGGGAAATAACAGTTTCTGGATTATCTCCACAAAAAGATAGGAAAAAACTTGCGTACAAAATAGGAACAATATTTGGCCAAAAACCCCAACTATGGTTTCATTTACCAGCAATTGATACATTTGAATTATTTTCAAAAATATACGAAATTGATGAAAAGGAATACAAGAAAAGAGTGAATTATTTAATAAAAAAATTTGAGATAAGTGACGTTGTTCAACAACCTGTTAGAAAACTTTCATTAGGGCAAAGAATGAGGTGCGAATTTGTTTTGGCTCTTTTGCACAACCCAGAGGTTCTTTTCCTTGATGAACCCACTATTGGACTTGATATTACAATCAAAAAAACTATTAGAGCATTAATAAAAAAAATAAATCAAGAAGAAGGGGTTACTGTAATACTCACTAGTCATGATATGGATGATGTTGAAACAATTTGTAATAGAGTTATTGTAATCAACAACGGAGAAATTATTTATGATGATACTCTTGAAAAAATAAAAGAACATTATGGGGATAAAAAAATAATTAGAATAGAAACAAATAATCCAATTGTTTTCAAAGAAAGAAAAGGAATTAAAATTTTAAAACAAAACACTCATGAAGTGGAAGCAACAATAGATACTACTAAAATTGATTTTAACAAAATTACTGAAGAATTTTTGAAAAAAAATTCATTAAGTGATGTTACAATTGAAGAACCACCAATTGAGGATATAATTGAAAAAATATATAAGAAAAAGAAAAAAATAAACAAAAAATTAGAGAAGGTGACTCAATAAACCCCTCCAAATATTTTTATATTTCAAAAATAAATTTCAAAAACAACTTTGCGTATTTAAAGGATTCTATAGCATCAGCATTATTCATATCAGTAATAATATTTATTTTTTCAAACATTTGGAGGGTAGTATTTAACACAACACAAGCAGAGGTAATAAATGGATTTACTTACCCAATGATGATTTGGTACTTAGTACTAACTGAATCAATAGTTACTTCACAAGGAAAAATTATTATTGAAATAGGGAAAGAAGTTATTAATGGAGACATAGCAAACTACTTGAACAAACCCTACCACTATCTTTTTTACAAATACTCTTCAACCATAGGATCCACAATAGCTAATTTTTCACTCACCCTATTAATAACAGGTTTAGTAGCAACTCTACTAGTTGGGCCAATTACTATAAACCCATTAAATATACCCTTAATATTAATTTCATGCTTGCTTGGAATCACTCTTCATTTTTCAATGATGGCTACTTTAGGAATATTCACTCTTTGGATAGAAGATTCACGTTCACTTGATTTCTTGTATCAAAAACTTATTTTTGTTGCAGGAGGGATGCTCGCACCCTTAGACATATTCCCAACTTGGTTTGCAAACATAACTCTAATATTACCTTTTAGTTATGCAGTTTATGCACCAGCAATGTTGTTTGTTAATTTTAATATTGAAAGATTTGTTGAAACAATATTAATTCAAATATTTTGGATAATAATTACAAGTAGCATCGCACTTATTTTATTTAAATTTCTTTTAAGGAGAGTGAGTATTAATGGAGGATAATATTTTCTCTCAAATAAAATCTCACGCTTCATTAATTAAAGCATATTTTTTTATTAATGGAAAAACTGTTTTAGAATACAAAAAAGCATTTATCCTCCAAACAATAACAATGTTTCTAAATGATTTAATTTGGATATTTTTTTGGTGGCTCTTCTTTACAAGATTCCCTCTAATTAATGAATGGACTTATTATGATTTGCTCTTATTATGGGTTTTTGGAACAACTGGATTTGGTTTAAGTGGATTAATATTTGGAAATAAAAGTCAAATCTCTGAATTAATATCAGAAGGAAAACTAGATTATTACCTCACCCTACCAAAAAATGTTTTACTGCATGCACTAACCTCACGAATGAATTGGTTTGCTTTTGGAGATTTACTATTTGGATTAACTCTAGCAGTAATACTAATACCAATAGAAAAATTACCTCTAACTTTATTGTGTATCATATCATCTACTCTTCTATTTGTAGCATTTGGAGTAATAGCGGGAAGCTTAGCATTTTACTTAGGAAAATCAGAAAGGATTAGTAAAAATATTTACAATATAGCGGTTGGGTTCGCCATTTATCCCCCTAATGTTTATGATGGAATTACAAAAATAATTTTATTCACAATAATTCCAGTAGGACTCATCGCAGGAATGCCTGTTGAACTCTTAAAAAACTTTAACCTAACAAACTTAATTTGGTTAATTGTAATAAGCACACTATTTGTAATAATTTCAATAATCATATTTTACAAAGGACTCAAAAAATACGAATCAGGAAACCAAATTTATGTTAATGCTTAACATTCGAAACTGGTTTTTTTCTCGCAGTAATTATAAATGGTTGCCACGCACTAGCATTCCTCGCATCAATAATCATTCTATCTTTAATCAAGGATAAAAAATAAGTTCTATCCATTTGATTTTTTGGAACCGGTTTTTTTGTACAAACAAAACCATTGTTATTCAAAAGAGAAATTGTTTTTTCTAAATCGGCCCCATATTCTAAAACAAAAAATCTTCCATTTTTTGCAAGCACTCTTGAAACTTGTTTAAGAGTATCTGCCTTTCTTTTAGCAAATTTTTCGCTCATTTCTTTCCTTAGAGAAAACGCACTTAATTCTCTCCCCTTAATTTTAAATTCAGAGAAAAAGAAATCAGCAGTAATTATATTAACTGAAGCTGAAGGAAGTCTTCTCAATTTACTTAAAGCATCTCCATAAGTGAGTTTTAAATTATGAGTTCTTGTTTGAAGCTTACTTTTTTTCACCCACTCAACACCCATAAACTTTTTCTTGGGGTGCTTCTTTGCAAGTTCCTTTATTTTTTTTGCATCCTCAAAACCAATATCAAGAACAGAAGTGTTCTGCTTTTTTCCCAAACTCCTTTTTCTTACTAAACGTGACATACAAATAAATTACACATCACTGAATATATAACTCTTACTTTACTCTTGAAAAATTGGTTGCGAAAAATTATTAGATTTTATTCTAAACAATATTAACAAAAAAAGAAAATAAACACATAGCAAAATGCTAAAATGGAGACAATTAATCAAGGAAATACAATAAGAGAAGCTATTTACAATCTTAAAGAAGCCACTAAATTAATTTCATATAATTCATTAAACAACTCTAAAACCCATTCAAACAAATTATTTTTGTTTCTTTTAACAAATTTATTTTTTCTTTTTTTCTTTTACACTAATCTCTTTTTTTAGTAAATTAATTTGATCTCTTAGCGCAATTGCAAACTCAAAATCTAATTTGTCCGCGGCTTGCCTCATCTCAATTTCAAGTTGAGAAATAACCCTTTCTTTTTCTTTACTAGGAATATGTTTAGTATCCTTAATCACTAATTGTTGCTCTTCAATAGCTTTCTTAATAGTAATTGGTTTAATTTTGTGTTTTTTGTTATACGCTAATTGAAGTTCTCTTCTTCTATTTGTTTCCATAATTGCTTTATTCATTGAATCAGTTTTTTTATCAGCATAAAGAATTACTTTTGAAGAAGAGTTCCTAGCAGCTCTCCCAATTATTTGAATCAAACTTTTTTGATCCCTCAAAAACCCTTCCTTATCAGCATCAAAAATAGCTACAAGCCCCACTTCAGGCAAATCAAGTCCCTCTCTCAACAAATTTATTCCAACAAGAACATCAAATTTCCCCACTCTTAATTGACGAATTAATTCAGTCCTATCAAGGGTTTTGATTTCTGAATGCAAATACCTTGACTTAATTCCTTTAGAAGCAAAAAAATCAGCCATTTCTTCAGCGAGTTTTTTTGTTAAAGCAGTTACAAGAACCCTATTCCCCTCACTAATAACCCTATTAATTTCTACAAGAATATCATTCATTTGATCCTTAGTCCCCCTCACCTCAACAACAGGATCAACCAACCCAGTTGGCCTAATTATTTGCTCTACAAAATTCTTTGAGTGCTTTCGTTCATACTTATCAGGAGTGGCACTAACAAAAATCACGTTTTGTTTATTCAAATAATCTTTTTCAAACTCACTGAATTTAAGTGGGCGATTATCAAGAGCACTAGGTAACCTAAAACCATAATCAACAAGGGTTTGTTTCCTCTGCCTATCCCCATTATACATTCCATTCAATTGAGGAATTGATTGATGGGATTCATCAATCACAATCAAAAAATCATCTCCAAAATAATCCATTAAAGTAAATGGTTTTTCCCCTTCTTTCCTCCCATCAAAATGCCTTGAATAATTCTCTATCCCCTTGCAAAAACCCATTGTTCTTAAGAGTTCTAAATCATAATTAGTTCTTTGCTTAAGCCTATGCGCTTCAATCAAATCTAATTTCGGGAGCCGATCCTCTAACTCTTTTCTAATTGAATCAATTGCACTAAGTGTTTCCTCTTGAGGAGTAACAAAATGACGAGCAGGGAACAAAAAATAATGGCTTAATCTTTGTTTAATAACCCCTGTTTCTTTTTCAATGATACAAATCCTATCCACTTTACTTCCTTCAAGCTCAATCCTCAAAACATCCCTCTCATTCCCTGGAATGATATCAATAATACTCCCCTTCACTCTAAACCTACCACTCACTAACTCAAAATCATTTCTCTCATACTGTGCATCAATTAATTTAATTAGCAAATCTTCCCTCAAAAATTCTTTACCCTCTTCAATATCAAAACCCATTCCTAAATAATTCTTTGGATTACCCAAACCATAAATGCAAGAAACACTTGCAACTACAATAACATCATTTCTTGATAATAAAGAAGTGGTTGCTGAAAGACGCATCCTCTCAATATACTCATTGATTTGCGAATCCTTCTCAATGTACTGATCGGTTGAAGGAATGTAAGACTCGGGTTGATAATAATCATAAAAAGAAACAAAATACTCTACTCTATTATTTGGAAAAAAAGATTTGAATTCATTATAGAGTTGCGCTGCAAGGGTTTTGTTGTGAGCAAGAACCAAAGTTTTTTTCTGAACTTGAGCAATTACCGAAGCAATTGAAAAAGTTTTTCCTGATCCCGTCACTCCTAAAAGAGTTTGAGGAGATTTACCTTTTTTTACCCCCTCCACCAAAGATTTAATTGCTTGGGGTTGACTACCCGCTGGCTTGAATTTTGAAACCAATTCAAACTTGTGATTTTCTTTAATAGCCATAAATACCTAAGAAAAAGAGTACTTTAAATCCTTTCTAGAGGGAAAACAACCAACGCCAATTAGATAAATTAAATAATTAAAATAAATAACAAAAAATAAATAATTAAAAAATAAATTAAACAATCAAAACAACTAAAAACAAAATAAATACTTAACAAACTAAATATAATTAAAAAATAAAAATCAAAATAAATTTTAAATAAAATAAATAAATTAAACAAATAAATTAAACAAAATAAATTAAATAAAATAAATAAATTAAACAAATAAACTAATAAATAAAATAAATAATTAGATTAGATTAAGTGGATAATTTCATTTTCCAAAAACTTCTTTACTCTTCAAAACTCTTCTATAAACATTCCCAAACCTGTGCGCCTCATCCCTCACTGCTTGAAGAAGCAAAAGCCCCTTATTCTTTTTATTGAGTTTGAGGGGAGTTGAATTATTCGGAAAATAAATTTCTTCAAATTGTTCTGCTAAAGAAATTATTGGAATATTCAAATTCAAAGAATTTAGAACATTGTACGCAACTCCTAATTGAGTTGGCCCACCATCAATCACAATAAGATCAGGTTTTTTCATTGTTTTGGAAAGAGAACCAGAGTATCTTCTCTTAATCACTTCTTCCATTGCAACTAAATCATCTGCCTTTGCATCAGAACGAATCTTGAATTTTCTGTAATTTGATTTATCAGGCAACCCATCCCTAAAACTACTCATTGAAGCAACTGTATTAGTTCCTGATAAGTGAGAAATATCAAAACACTCAATCACTCTAGGAATTTTTTCTAAATTCAATGCTTTTTGGAGTTCTAAAACCCTTTCACTCCCTGCAAAAAAAGTTGCGGTAATGTTTTTTTCTACAAAATTCAAAACCTCTTTTTTTGCACCACTCTTTGGAACACTTACTTTAATTTTCTTTAACTCTTTTTTTGAAAGGTACTCAACAAATTCAGGAGATAATTTTTTTGGGAGAATAATTTCGTCAGGAATTTTTGTTGAATCATAAAATCTTAACAAAAACTCTTCCAAAAAATCTTCTTTCTCTTCAAAAATAAATTCTTGTTTTTCTTCAACCAACCCCTCCCTAATATTAAATAAAAGCAAATAAACTTTCCCACCAAAAATTTTGTAATTAATTACATGAGCATCCACTCTTTTTGAAACCTCTGCGAATTGCTTCTCTTCAAGAGTTTTAATTGCATTTATTTGATTTCTTAAAGAAAGAGCATACTCAAAATTATTTACTTTAGAAGCACTAACCATTTTTTTTGTTAATTCTTTAATAATTCTATTTGTATCCCCCCTCAAAATTCTTTTCACTATATTTACCCTACTCCAATAATCCTCCAAATTAATTGATTTCTTTACCTTAGCGGAAGGAGTGTAAGTGAATATTTTGAAATGCCAACTCAAAGAATCCATAATAGTTTTTCTCATTATTCCACTCACAAAAGGCCCGAAATATTCTTCCCCCCTCTCCTTGCCCCTTATTCTTGCAACTTTAAGAATAGGGATTTTATCATTAGTGAAATACAAATAAGCATATCTCCTTGAATCTTTTAAGTCAAGGTTAAAGTAAGGGTAATACTTTTTTATTAAATTGTTTTCAAGTACCAGTGCCTCCACTTCATTTTTTGTTAAAACAAAATCAATGCTCTTTATTTTTGATACTAAAATTTGGGTTTTGATATCGTGATTTGTTTTTTGAAAATAACTAGAAACCCTTTTCTTCAAATTCTTTGCTTTTCCAACATAAATCACTTTCCTATTTTCATCAAAAAATAAGTAACACCCAAAAGAAGAAGGGAGAAAACTAATATCTGTAATAGGAATCATATAAAAATAAATTAACCAAATAAATTAAAATAGAATTTAATAAAATTTTTTGCTAACAGAAAGCTATTTTGTGAAAGAAGAAATTTATTTTTGAGAAACTATTTTTTTGAAAAATTATTTTTACTATTTTTGAATTTGAAAAAATATTTTTTTGAAAAACTATTTTTATATTAAAAAATTATTTTTAGATTTGAAAAACGAAAAAATATTTTTTTGAACAACTATTTTTATATTAAAAAATTATTTTTAGATTTGAAAAATGAAAAATTATTTTTTGAAAAACTATTTTTATATTAAAAAATTATTTTTAGATTTGAAAAATGAAAAATTATTTTTTTGATAATACTTTTTTCAAAAATTTCCCAGTGAAACTATTCTCATTAATCGCAACCTCTTCAGGAGTACCCTTAGCAATTATTTTCCCACCACCCTCTCCCCCTTCAGGGCCTAAATCAATAATATAATCAGCACACTTAATCACATCCAAATTGTGTTCAATTATTACTACACTATTACCCTTATCTACTAAAACTTGGAGAACGTCAAGGAGTTTTTTAATATCGTGGAAGTGGAGGCCAGTAGTAGGTTCGTCCAACAAATAAAGAGTATTTCCTGTTCCTCTTTTTGAGAGTTCTTTTGTTAGTTTAATTCTTTGAGCTTCGCCTCCTGAAAGAGTTGTTGCACTCTGTCCTAATTTTATATAACCCAAACCAACTGAATTTAATACACTCAATTTGTCCCTAATACTAGGAATTGCTTCAAAATGCTTAGTTGCTTCATCCACACTCATATTCAAAACATCAGAAATGTTTTTCCCATCATAAGTAACCATCAAAGTTTCTTCATTATACCTCTTCCCCTTACACTCCTCACACTCCACATAAACATCAGGCAAAAAATGCATTTCAATTTTTATTGTCCCATCCCCCATACACTTCTCACACCTACCCCCTGGGAGATTAAAAGAAAACCTACTCTGATCATAACCCCTAATCTTCGCTTCCCTAGTTTGAGCAAATAAAGCCCTAATCTCATCAAAAACCTTAACATAAGTAGCAGGGTTACTTCTAGGAGTTCGGCCAATTGGATCTTGGTCAATCACCACCACCTTATCTATTTTCCCATTCATTACAATACCATCAAACTTCCCTGGATTTACACTATTATTCAAAGGATTAAAGTGCTTCACTAACCCTTTGTGAATTATTTCCTCAAGCAAAGTTGATTTGCCCGAACCACTCACCCCAGTTAAACAAGTTAATACTCCAAGAGGAAGCTCAACATTAATATTAGCCAAATTATTTTCCTTACACCCCTTAAAAATAATACTATTACTCCACTTCCTCCTTGATTTTGGAATAGGAATACTTAACTTGTTTGATAAATATTGTCCCGTAATAGAATCAGGGTTTTTTTCTATATCACTAACACTCCCACTAGCAACAACCCTGCCCCCGTGCACCCCTGCACCAGGGCCTATATCAATAACATAATCCGCTTCCCTAATAGTATCCTCATCATGCTCAACAACAATCAAAGTATTTCCAAGATCCCTCAATTTTTTTAAAGTAGCAATTAATTTGTTATTATCTCTTTGATGCAAACCAATTGAAGGCTCATCAAGAATATAAAGAACCCCCATCAAATTAGAACCAATTTGAGTAGCGAGCCTAATCCTCTGCGCCTCACCACCCGAAAGAGTCCCCGCATTCCTTGATAAAGTTAAATAACCCAAACCCACGTCATTTAAAAAATTCAACCTAGAAACAATTTCTTTCAAAATTAATTTTGAAATCTCCCTCTCCTTCTCTGTTAAAGAAATATTTTCAAAAAAATCAAGAGCCTTACTAATTGACAAATCAGTAACATCAAAAATTGATTTACCCAAAATCTTAACTGCAAGAACTTTATCCTTTAACCTCCTCCCCTTACAAGAAGGACAAGGAAGAGTCTTCATAAATTTTTGAAACTCCCTACGCCTATACTCACTCTCTGTTTGACTAAACAACCTATTAGATTGGCCAACCAAACCCTCCCACCCATTATCATACTTCATCACAGAACCATTATCCCACTTAGCATTAATTGGAGTAGGGTCCCCAAACATCAAAACATCAAATTGTTTTTTAGAAAACTTTTCTATAGGAGTAAACAAATCAAAACCATGCATTTTCCCAACCGCAGCCAATTGTTGACTCCTCCAAGACAAATCCAGCCTCCCATAAACCTTAATAGCACCATCAATAATACTCTTTGATTTATCAGGGATAATTAAATCAGGATCAAACTCAATTTTTACTCCAAGCCCATTACACTCCTCACAAGCCCCAAAAGGAGAATTAAAAGAAAACATTCTGGGTTGAAGCTCTTCAAAACTCATCCCACAAACAGGACACATCATATTTGAAGAAAACAAAAACTCATTCCCCTTCCCATCAACAACAATAACAAGCCCATTAGCTTTCTTTAACGCACTCTCAATAGATTCCACTAACCTACTCTTACTCTTAGAACTAACCTTATCAATAAAAATATCAATATCATGCATTTGATACTTTGAAAGAGATACTTTTTCATCACTCCTAACAATTTTTTTATCAACCCTCACCTTAGTAAAACCCTCCTTATTCAAATCAATTAACAACTGCTCATATGTCCCCTTTTTTTGCCTAACAATAGGAGCAAAAATACTCAACTCCCCCTTAATTTTTTCACTAACCTTTTTAGCAATTACTTGAGGAGTTTGAGATTCAATCCTAACCCCATGAACAGGACAATGAGCAACTCCGATCCTTGCAAACAACAACCTCAAATAATCATAAATCTCCGTAACAGTACCCACAGTAGAACGAGGATTATTAGAAGTGGATTTTTGTTCAATAGAAATAGAAGGAGAAAGCCCCTCAATAGAATCAACATCAGGTTTACCCATTACCCCAATAAATTGCCTAGCATAAGCACTCAAAGACTCCACATACCTCCTTTGACCCTCTGCATAAATAGTGTCAAACGCTAAAGTGGATTTACCCGAACCAGACAAACCAGTGATAACAGTGAGTTTATCCCTAGGAATAGAAACAGAAACATTCTTCAGGTTATTCTCCCTCGCACCCCTAACAACCAAATCCTTCATAAAAAAAAACACCTTAAAACAACTAAATTCGTTGATTAAAAAATACTTATAGGAATGCTTAATAAACACAACTAAAACATTTTTTGAAAAAATGAGTTAATAATAAATACTCTTCAACACTAAATTAAATTATGATAAAAAGAACTTTAAGTGCAATAGGCAAAATGCGAACCAAACAAGTTAATAAAAAAATTAGGAAAATAAATGCTAGGAACAAGAAAAAAGGAGTTGAATTGGTTTATGCACAAGCAGAACAACGCCCAGCAAAAAGCATTAAACAAGCACTCAAAAACGGGTTAGTCCTCAACCCCAACAAAGCAGAATACTGCTCCGCATACGCCACCAGAATAGCTAAACAAATATTTCAAAAAGAATACGTCAAAGCCCATGCTTGGGAACTCGCTCAAAAAAACAAACTAGTTTACGAAAGCAAATTCAACCCAAAAACACTCAAAGGAGAAGTAAGCGAAAGATTACTCAGAACACTAATCAAAAAAAGAATAATAAAACCAGGAACAATCCTAGGAGTATACTACCCAGAAAGCGGACACAACCAAACCCAAAGAAAAGTAACCCACGCAATGCTATACGTAGGAGAAGGAAAATTTTGGCACAACTTCTACGGGCCAAAAGTAGTTACACTTGGAGAAATTTATACCACTAAAGAAAAAGGCAAAAGAGTACTCTACCCAGTGCAAGTAATTGAAGCAAAAGCTGTTGTGAAATGAATAACAAAAATAAGGGAAGAGTAAAATATAAAAAAAATATTTTTTGAAAAAATAAATTAAAACATTTTAAAAAAAATTAAAAAAAATATGTTAAAATATTTTTGAAAAAAAATGTATAAAAACATTTTAGAAAAAAATTAAAAGAAATGTATAAAAAATATTTAAAAAAAAAATTAAAAAAAATATATTGAAACATTTTAAAAAAAAATTAAAAAAACAATTAACAAAAAAATTAGAAAAGTTAAATTAAAATATTTTAGAAAAAATTAGAAAAAAATATGTTGAAACATTTTAGAAAAATTTTAAATTACAATATTTTCAAAAAAAATAAATTAAAATATTTTTAAAAAAAATAAATTACTTTGAAGTGATTAAAACAAAATCCTCTCCAAAATACTTTTTTGCAAAATCCCTAACTACCCTCGCATCAACTCTTCTTATCTCATCAAAATAACCCTCAAAAGGAGTTTTTTTAGAATACAACTCAGTGTTTGAAATTACTCTAGCATCCTCCAAATAATCCTCCATATCAAGAACACTCTCCGCCAAAACACTCTTCTTAGCTGACTCCACCTCACTATCACTAACACTCCTCAACGCAAAAACCTTCTCCTTAATTATATCCTCAACCTTAGTCATATTCTCTTTACTAGTTTTTGCTGCAACAATAAACACTCCCTTCCTCTCATCAGAATTCAAAAAAGCATCAACCTCATAAGCCAACCCCTTATCAAACCTAATCGCCTTAATAACCCCATTCTCTCCCTTAGAAATTATTTTCGCCACCACCTCAAACACCGCCCTCTCCTCACTAAACAACCCAGGGCCAAACCAATTAAAAAAAATTGAGCGAACCTCTTCAGTATCACTAACCCTCTCAATATTCTTTTTTGGGGAAACAAAATCAGGAACAACCCTTCTCCCAAAAACACTTCCTTCTTTGTTGAAATGAGTTTCAAGCAATTCTTTGAGATTCTCAACCTCACCCACCACCCCCAAAACCATATTACTTGGTTGGTAATACTTTTCGAAGTGATTTAGAACAAGCTCTTCACTCAACAAAGGAATATTTTTAATCTCCCTCTCCAAACGCTCCATTTGATCAAAACCATCAAGGTAATTATAAAGCACTGTCTTCACAGGATGTTTTTTGAACACATCCCTCCTTGAAAGCATTTCTGCAAGAATAACCTTCTTTTCTTTCTCAAACTTTTCTTTCAAAAAAAGCGGGTGAAAAACTAACTCACTCAACAACTTAACTGCTTCTTCAAAATCACTCTTAAAAACCCTAAACTCAAAAGAAGTGGAATATTCTTCAGTTGTACCATTAATATCCCCACCCAATTTTTCAGCCGCATCACAAAAACTAAACTCATTAGGATAACTCTTAGTACCATCAAATAACAAATGCTCTAAGAGATGACTAA
>MWBC01000011.1 GCA_002068885.1 archaeon ADurb.Bin336 | reverse complement strand
TTATCTGCTCAAAAAACTAATGTAAAAGTTCTTGTTCCAAAAGGACAATTAGCGTTTTATGAAGAAAAAAAACTTCCAATTGACGGAGCATTTACTCTTAAGTGTTCCGAACTTGAAGAAACAGAGTGGATGGCTCTTTTTAGGTTGAGTTGGAGAGACCCTGAAGGAATTTTGCTTTCAAGAGCAGTTCAAAAAGTGAGGGATAAGGTTGGAACTTATTATGGTATTGATGATATTATTTCTGCGATTAGCACGGATGAAGAAAGTGACAAATCAATGCGTCAAGGAATGGTTAGTAGATTGCAAATGGTTAAGGGTTGGAATTTGATTGAAAAAGAGGGTACAAAGATTTCTGAATTAGCTACTCCAGGAATGATTACAGTAATTGATGTTTCTTCTTACAGACAAACAGTGGGTGCTGAAGGAGTAAAAGATATTGTAGTTGCATTAATTGGAAAAAAATTGTTTGAACAAAGAATGCTTTTTAGAAAAGAAGAAGAAGTAAAATTAGTTACAGAGAATAAACGTTCGAGTAAAATGCCTCTTGTTTGGATGATGATTGATGAAGCACACATGTTCATGCCAAAAGACGAAGCCAACATTGCACTCCCTGTTCTCCTTGAATGGGTGAGGGTAGGTAGACAACCAGGATTAGGTTTGATTCTCGCTACCCAGCGACCAGAAAAACTCCACCCTGACGCAATCTCTCAATGCGATTTATTCATTTCACACAGAATGACTTCCCAACCAGATATTGCTGCAGTTGGAGCACTAAGACCAACTTACATGAGCACTGATTTGCACAAACTTTATGCAGAAATGCCCAGACAAAAAGGATTCGCTTTAGTGATTGATGACAATACTGAAAAAGTTTGGATGATTAAAGTTAGGCCAAGATTTTCTTGGGACTCTTCAGTTACCGCAAGTGCGTTCTTGGTTTAAAAAATAAAGAAACAAATTTCAAATATATAATATATTTACTCTGGAAAAATGGATCCAAATAATTTTTAAATAAAAAAAGTTTAATCACTTTATGATTCAACCCTATTTCAAAAATAATGATTTTATTTTGTATCAAAATGATTGTGTTAAGGTACTTAATGAGTTACCTCAAAATTCAGTTGATTTGATTTTTGCTGATCCTCCTTACTTTCTTTCTAATGGCGGAATTAGTTGTAGTGCTGGAAAAATGGTTTCTGTTAATAAGGGTAGTTGGGATAAATCAAATGGTTTTGAACAAGATTTTGATTTTACTTTAAATTGGCTTGGGGCTTGTAAAAGAGTTTTGAAAGATAATGGGTGTATTTGGATTTCTGGAACAATGCATAATATTTATCAAGTTGGATTTGCTTTACAAAAATTGGATTATAAAATATTAAATGAGATTTCTTGGTTTAAACCAAATGCGCCCCCTAATTTGAGTTGCAGGTATTTTGCTCATTCTCATGAAACTTTGATTTGGGCAAGAAAGAACAAAGAATCTTATCACACTTTTAATTATGAGGAAATGAAGCAAATAGGGGATAAAATAAATCCTAAAGGAAAACAAATGAGGAGTGTTTGGTCAATACCTTTAACTCCTTTATCCGAAAAAACTTTTGGAAAGCACCCTACTCAAAAACCCATTGATTTGTTGAAAAGAGTGATTCAATCAACTTCAAACAAAGGAGATGTGGTGCTTGATCCATTTAATGGTTCAGGGACAAGTGGGGTTGTTGCAAAAGAATTAGGAAGGAAGTACATTGGAATTGATTTGGAAAAAAATTTTTTGGATCTTACAATACTACGAGCAGGATTAACTAAAGAAGATTTATTAACTACAAGACCAATAAATATTAGAAATTAATAAAAGGGATTTTAAATGCTTAATAGTAGAAAAATAACTCGAGAAAATTTTGTTTCTGATTTTGAAAAAACATTAATGCATGGGGTAATAAAAAGAAAAGAATTCATTGATTGGAAATCAATAAATAATAAAATTACTTTAAATAAAATTGAATTAGATTTTTTTGAAGAACTTTTAACGACAAAACAAAACAAATTCATTCAATTAAGAGATTCATTACTTTCAGCGGATGATCCTTCAAAAATGGTTAAGCTTTGTTTTGAATTACTTGCTCACACACAACCAAATTTTATAACAAAGCAAGACAAAATTGATATTCTAAAATTATCTGAAGAAATAAAAAAAGGAAATCAAAAAGAAGCACAAAATTTTATTAATTTATTAAAAGATTTGGGGTTTGAAGAAATTTTGACTACTGAAAATATAAGAAATTATTTTTTAGGAGTTTTAATTGGACTTGAAACTCATAAAAGAAAAAATCTTGGTGGTTCTTCTTATATTAATGAAATACGCCCAATCTTAAAAGAAATTATTTTAAATTTAAATAAAAAAGGCAATAATTTAACCCTCAAAGAAGAGGAACAAATAATTTACGGAAATACAAGTAAACAATCTAAAAAAGTTGATTTTGCGATAATGCAAAACAATAAACCAAAAATAGGGATTGAAGTAAATTTTTATACAAACACTGGATCAAAACCAACTGAAATTAAACGATCTTATGGTCAAGTAAACCAACAATTATCATCCAAAAAAATTGAACTTGTTTGGATAACTGATGGGTTTGGATACACTTTAATGAGAAAAAGCATTGGTGATGCTTTTGAAATACACCCCAATATTTATAACACTTCAATGGTTAAACGATTTTTAGAAAAAGATATTGAATCTTTTTTGAAAAATAATTAGTAATTAGTAATAATTACTTCTTTTATTTTCCCTCTCTTATCCGCTTTACAATTAATCATTCTATTTGCGTGAACCGTATTAATTGTAAAAATATTTTTGTTAGAGTACAAATCAAGAATAAAATCAACATAAGAATTACTAATCATTACAAAACACCCTTTTTTGTGCAATTCTATTGCTTTATTCCTTAACCTTACCTGATCTTCTTTAGTAAAATTATTTTTTGTGTATGTAGTAAAACTAGATTTATTCAATGGTGCATAAGGGGGATCAAAATACACAAAATCCCCTTTTTTTGCTTTAGTTAATGCTTTTTCAAAATCAGTTGAAGTTAATTCATCTTTTTGTAGAGCTTTACTTACAGCTAATAAATTTTCTTTATCCAAAATTTTTGGGTTTTTGTATTTTCCAAAAGGAACATTAAATTTTCCTTTAGAATTAACTCTGTACAATCCATTGAAAGCAGTTTTGTTCAAATAAATAAAACGAGCAGTTGCTTTAATTGGTTCAATAGGTGTTTCATCTCTAATAGAGTAAAATGTTTTTTCATCACACTTATATTTACTCTTTGAAAGTTCTTTAATTAAATCAATTGGATTTTCTTTAATCACTTTATAAGCAGTGATTAATTCTTCATTAAAGTCATTCAAAAACGCTTGTTTAATTAAATCTTTGGAACTTAATTCAAAAAATAATGCTCCTCCACCAAAAAAAGGTTCAAAATAATTATTGAATTTCTTTGGAGAATGTTTAAGTAATTCTTGAACAAGCTGACGCTTACCCCCAGCCCATTTAACAAAAGGTTTTGGATTCATAATTAATCCAAGGCAAAAGAAGTTTATAATTTTAAGTATTAAAAAAAAGAATTAGGGTGCGAGTAAGAGTAAAGTTTTTCTTTACTCCCTACCCAAAAAATTATTTTAATCTACTTAATTCTCTAATAATTGAGTTCTCTGCCTCTACACTAACTTCTCTTACATTCTTTAGAACTATTTTTGCTTTATCCGTTTCAAAAATCACATTGTGAAATATTTTGTTTGCAACAAGAGCGGTTATTAACTCAGAGAATCTCTCCCTCTCCACTATTACTCCTGAATTGTTTTTAGTTAATTGCATACTCACCGCTAATTTATTCAAATCAATTAACCCAATAAACTCTGGCCTAACTGAAATAATGTTAGCGTCAAGCACTTCCATGCTTTTTTCAAGGAAATTAAATGTTTCTTCTGTTTCTGTGAAAGAAAAAGCTTTTTTTGTTCTCACTGATTCAATGAAATCAAGTATTTTTTCTTTTTCAATGCTCTGCTTAGTCATTTTTTGTCTTAGTTCTTCAAAATCATCCTGAACGCTTGTAAACAAATCAATTATTTCTTTTTGCTTCAACTCGTTCATTATCCTTTCTTTTGTCTCTGGATTAGCATTACTCCTACTCTTTAGGATACTCATTTCTTGCAAGATTTTTTCGAAATTAATATTAGCTTGTTTTGCTTTGCCTAAATCCTCTCGGACTCTTAACAAATCTCCCTCTAACCTAGTTAATGACATCTCTACTCACACCCCTTGTTGAGCATAGGACATTACAGCGAAAACTGTTTATTTTTAACCAACCAAAAAACCCCTTTTTTAATTGATTACAACAGTTGAAAAATTGTCCAACCCTAACTCTATTTGCACCAAACTTGTATTTAATGCTTGCGGGAAAAGAATTTTTCCCAAAAAATTATTTCTTTTAAATAGATTTACTTACTGCAAGAAATAATTGTTCTTCTAATATCAAGCAAAAGAGCTAAAACACATGCGAGTAGAGCAATGATAACAAAATCCAATAAAACCATGGAATCAAGCCCACTTATGTTAAAACTCAAACTAATCCAACCCAAAAATATTCCCGCTATAACAGCTAAAACAATTTTGGGCCAAGATGTTTCTTCACTTGAAACTTTTTTTCTTTGTGTAGGAACTTTTTTAGCCATGCACTAAGTATTATTTTGTAGTATTTAAACCTTCTCTTCAACTCTTTTTTTAATTGGTTTTTATTTTTTTAGGAACTTTTTTAAAACGTGTTAAACAAAATTTTTTTAGTATTAGTGTGAAACACTATTTCTAATGGTATGCATGGGTTGGGGAGCGGAAAACCCGCAGGGTTTAGGACCCTGTCGCTTAGTGCGTTCGCAGGTTCAAATCCTGCCCCATGCATTTATTTTTGTTTATGAGTTGCAGAGCATTTTTCGTCAACCTTTTTTTAAAAAGGTTGGTGAGGTGCGTTCGCAGGTTCAAATCCTGCCCCATGCACTTTTAATTTTTTTAAAATTAAACCTGTACTAAATTGGGGGTGCTTTGGCACTTGCACTTTTAATTTTTTTTGAAATTAAACCTGCGCTAAATTGGGGCACTCGTTGAGTGTGGCACTTTTAATTTTATTTTTTTTGATTTTCTTCGCTTAGCTTTATTAACCTTTTTTATCTAACTCTTTTGTAGAGTCTGGTGACGATGATTTCGTTATTTGTTGGACATTTTGTTCAACAGATCTGCAACAAAAAAAATTCTTATTGGAGGAATTATTGATGACTACAAGTAAATTAGTGTATATGTTTGAAGAAGGAGATAAATCAATGAAGATGCTCCTAGGTGGTAAGGGAGCTAATTTAGCAGAAATGACTAAAACTGGGTTGCCAGTGCCTTATGGATTTACTATTACTACTGATGTGTGTAAAGCATATTATGAGAATGGGAAAAAGCATAGTCCTTTGCTTGATGAGCAAATGATGGAAGCGGTTAGAAAACTTGAAGCAAAAACTGGGAAAAAGTTTAATGACTCAAAGAACCCTTTGCTTGTTTCTGTTAGAAGTGGAGCACCTGCTTCAATGCCTGGGATGATGGACACTATCCTAAACTTAGGTATGAATGATGTTGTTGTTAAAACAATTGCTAATACTACGAACAACGAGAGGTTTGCTTTGGATTCTTACAGGAGATTTATTACAATGTTTGCTAATGTTGTAATGGAAGCGGATAGAATGAAGTTTGAGAATTTAATGGATGAAATAAAGCACAAGAATAATATTAAACTTGATAACGAAATGACTACTGAAATGTTAAGAGAATTAGTAGAAAAATTTAAGGAATTGTACAAGCAAGAAACTAATGAAGATTTCCCACAAGATCCTATTGAACAATTAAAGAGAGCAAGGGATGCGGTTTTTAGGAGTTGGATGAATGATAGAGCAGTTGTTTATAGGAGATTAAATCACGTTCCAAGTGATTGGGGTACTGCTGTTAATGTTCAAGAAATGGTTTTCGGTAACACTGGGGAAGATTCTGGTACAGGAGTTGCTTTTACTAGAAACCCTTCCACTGGAGAAAACAAGTTTTACGGAGAATTCTTGATGAACGCGCAAGGAGAAGATGTTGTTGCAGGAATTAGGACTCCTAACAAAGTTGAGGAATTAGAAAAAATTTTGCCAAAAGTTTATCAAGAACTAGTTGATATTAGAACAAAGCTTGAAGAACACTATCATGATATGCAAGATTTTGAATTCACTATTGAACACGAAAAATTGTATATGCTTCAAACAAGGAATGGTAAGAGAACAGCTCAAGCCGCAGTAAAAATCGCGGTTGATATGGTTAACGAGGGATTGATTTCTAAAGAAGAAGCAGTGCTAAGATTAGAACCCGCTGCACTCGACCAATTACTCCACAAACAATTTGATACAAACGCACTAAAATTAGCAACTCCTCTAACAGAAGGACTCCCAGCTTCTCCAGGAGCAGCTGTTGGAAAAGTAGTGTTCAACGCAGAGGATGCTAAATCTTGGGCGGCTAAGGGAGAGAAAGTAATTCTTGCAAGGCTAGAAACCTCTCCGGAAGATATTGAAGGAATGCACTCTTCAGTAGGAATCCTAACCGCAAGAGGGGGAATGACTTCTCACGCAGCGGTTGTTGCAAGAGGAATGGGGAAGTGCTGTGTTTCTGGTTGTGACGAAATAGTAATGGATGAAGCTGGAAAGAAATTCACTTGCAAAGGCAGTGTAGTTAAAGAAGGAGACATTATTTCTTTGAATGGTTCCACCGGACAAGTTTACGTTGGTTCAATTCCAGTAGTAGAACCTTCACTCTCTGGGGACTTTGGAACAATAATGAAGTGGGCTGATGAATTCAGAACACTAAAAATCAGGACAAACGCTGACACTCCACACGACGCTAAAATTGCTAGAGAATTTGGAGCAGAAGGAATAGGACTCGTTAGAACCGAACACATGTTCTTTGAAAGCACAAGAATAAAAGCGGTTAGAGAAATGATTCTAGCTAAAGACCTTGAGGGTAGGAAAAAAGCTTTGGCAAAAATAGAACCCTTCCAACAACAAGACTTTGAAGGAATATTCACTGCAATGGACGGATTACCAGTAATAATTAGAATGCTTGACCCCCCATTGCACGAATTCTTGCCTAAACACGACCAAGTAAAAGAAATCGAAGAACTTTCAAAAGAACTAAACACTACTCCTAAACAAATAGAAGAAACAATAGCTTCTCTTCACGAATTCAACCCAATGCTTGGGTTTAGGGGATGTAGATTGGCTGTAGTGTACCCAGAAATAATGGAAATGCAAGTAAGAGCAATATTCAACGCTGCACTAAGCGTATCAGCAAAAGGAATCAAAGCACTACCAGAAATAGAAGTTCCACTAGTTGGAAACATTAAAGAATACACTCCACTAGCAGAACTAACTCACAGAATAGCAGAAGAAACAGGTGCGAAAGGAAAAATACACTACACAGTAGGAACAATGATTGAAGTTCCTAGAGCAGCACTAACCTCTGACGTGTTAGCTAAAGAAGTTGACTTCATGTCATTTGGTACAAACGATTTAACTCAAATGACTTGCGGATTCTCTCGTGATGACGCAGTTAAATTCTTGGGAAAATACGTTGAGAAAGGAATATACGAACAAGACCCATTCCAAACAATTGACCAAGAAGGAGTAGGGTTATTAATGAAACACGCTGTAAAACTAGCACGCGAAGTAAAAAAAGACATAGACATCGGTATTTGCGGAGAACACGGCGGAGACCCAAGAACAGTAGAATTCTGCCACAATATTGGAATGAGTAACGTTAGTTGCTCCCCATACAGAGTACCAATAGCTAGACTCGCAGCAGCACAAGCAGCAATAAAACAAAGAACAGGAAACGACCAACAAAAATTCAATAAATAAAAACTTTGGTGAATTAAAATCGTGAAAAGGAAAAAATCCTTTTCACAAACTATTTTTTTTGGAGAAAATTTGGCAAATTATTTTAATGTAGTGCTTTTAGGTTCCGCTTTTTTCCCACGCATTAAATTCTTTTTTCATTTCTTTTAATTCTTGTTTAGTTGGTTCGTAAAGGACTTGTTTTGCTTTTAATACTCCTAAAGCAATTTGTGCTTCGGGGTAAAATCCTTTAAGTTCTTTAACTTTTAGCAATGCTTCTTTTGGATTCTCTTTTTTTCTAAAAGCAAAATACGCATATGTTGCAGCTATTTCAAGTATTCCTGGGGTTAGTTCTGGGAACACTTCTTTAAATTCGTTCAAAATTGTTTCTTCTTTTTGAGTTAGTTTTTTGTTTGATTTTAGTGATTCAAATTTTTCTTTTTCGTTATACATACAATTAGTTAAATTTGGGGAGTAGGGTCCTCTAATGTATAATCCATAATTTGCTCCACAATCAATTCCTTTTTCTTGTAATAAGAAAACAATTTTTTGGATTATTAACTTGTCATTAAAATTTTTGATATTTGGTTTGAAATTAATTTGTTTCATACAAGTTATTATTTTTTCAAAATCCATTACTAACCACTCTCCTCAACCATTCTTTTACTAAATTCCATTCTTCTCTCCCAGATTTTGTTATCCTATACACATCCAAATTTTTGTTCCCTATTTTTATTTTCCTTGACTCTACGTACCCCATTTTTTCTAATGCTTTCAAATTAGTGTACAATGCCCCATCACTCAATTGCAATCCTGATTTAAGATCTCTGTAAGGAGCTTCATCAACCATTGATAAATTGAGTAATAATTGAAACCTTATTACTGAAAAAACATCTGGGTTAAGTAATTTTGAGTCCCTCGCTAGTGACATAAAATCAAAAACCATTTTACCACCATTTCCCTAAAATATATTTCCTAAATCAATTTATATACTTTTGTTTTTACTTTAATATTAAAAGTTAAGTTAAAAGTTAATTTGTTGGATTAATTTATTTCAAAAATTTGTATTAGTAAAAAAGCTAACTATGTGTAAACTAAAAATAGTATCCTTATAAATAATGTTTCAAATTTTATTATTGTTGTAATGTGAGCGGGGAATTAGTATGATTTACAGAAAACAAAAATCAATTAGTGATTATAAACCAAATGATTCTTTTCAAGATGTTTTTGTAGTGAGGTTTACTAAAGAAATTAGAGTGACTAAGAATGGAAAGTATTTTTTTGAAGTAAAGATTCAAGATGCTTTAGGGGATGGGATGTTAAAGTATTGGGGTTCGGAGAACAAAGCTAGTGTTGAACAAGTGTATAACTCAATCCAACCAGATTCAGTGATTCTTGCAGAAGGAGTTGTTTCGGAGTTTAATGGAAATATTGATTTTAGTGTAAATGATGGGAAATTAAGAGTACTAACTCCTAGCGAGTATGATATTAGTGATTTTGTAAAGAAGAGTGATAGGGATCCTGAAGAAATGTATTCAAAGTTAAAAGAATTTATTAATCAAGTTGATGACCCTGATTATAAACAAGTATTGGATTCTTTTTTTAGTGACGAGGATTTTGTAAAAAAATTTAAATCAACTCCGGGCGCAATGTATATTCACCATGGGTGGGTTTCGGGTTTATTAGAACACACTCTTTCCGTAACCCAAATTTGTGTTGAGTTAACAAAAATCCATAAATTGGATAAGAGTTTGTTAATAACCGGAGCAATACTGCACGATATTGGTAAAATAGAGGAGTTCGCTACAACAACCCTAATAAAAATAACTGATAGAGGAAATTTGTTGAGTCACATGATTTTGGGATTACAAGAACTAACAAGAAGATTAGACAAACTCCAAATAGATGAATCAAAGAAAACCAAATTAATCCACACAATGATTAGTCATCACGGAGCAGTTGAATTCGGTTGCCCAAAACCACCAATGTTCCCAGAAGCACTAATAATATCAAAAGTAGATGAACTAGACGCGAATATAGTTACAATGACGACCGCAAAAGAAAGTGCAATGACAAACGATTCATTCATATTCAATAAACAATTAGGGAATATTTATTTGAAATGAAAAGGTGAATTATAAAAAATAATATTTAAGGAGTTGATAAGTTGGATGCAAAAAAATCAATTTGGGATGAAATGACAAATAAATATAGTTTGTCAAAAACTTTGAGGTTTGAGTTAAAAAAACCGATTGGTAAAACTCAAGAATTTATAGAAAAAAATGGTTTAATAGAAGAAGATGAACAAAGAAATAAAGATTTTTTATGTGGAAAGGAATTACTTGAGGGATATTATTCTGATTTGATAGAAAGAAGATTGGGTAAAATAGAAATTGACTCAAATTTGTTGGAAGAGTATTTCAAAAAATACAAAGAATTTAACAAGCTTAAACAAAAAGGAAAAGAAGTTGATGCAAAAGAACTAAAAAATAGCAAAGACTCACTCAAGGCATCTCAAAGAAAATTAAGAGAAGAATTGCATAAATCATTTTTTGATAATGATGCTTTGTTTAAGGATGAAGAACCATTTAAAGAAAAAAGGGATAATGAGGATGTTATTATTGCAGCAGTAAAATTTCATAGAAAAAAATTGTTGGAAAAAAGAAATGAAGGGGGTGTTGATAATAATTTAGAAATTGAAGAAGATAAAATAAATTGCTTATATAGATTTGTAAATGACCATTGTACTACTTATTTTACCAAATTTTTTAATAATCGTAAAAATGTATTTTCAGATAAAGCAATTTCAACTTCTATATTTTATAGAACTATTCATGAAAATCTTCATTTCTTTGTTAAAAATATAGAGAATTTTGAGAAACTTTCAGAAATAATTGATGAAAAAGAATTACTTGAAATTGAAAAAGAGTTACAAAAAGAATTAGGTATGTTTAATCTAAAAGAAGTTTTTAATATAAATTATTTTAATAATTGTTTAAATCAAAAAGGAATCGATAAATATAATCAAATTATTAGTGGTGTGAAAAAAAAGGATATTCAAAAAGAAGGATTAAATAATTTAATTAATAAATTATCCCAGAAAAAGGATAAAGATCAAGAAGAACGTAAAAATATTAGAAAATTAAGAATGATTCAACTATATAAACAAATTTTGAGCGAACCTGAATCAAAATCATTCAAAATAGAATCTATAGAAAATGGAAAAGAATTGGAAGAAAACATATTTTCTTTTTATAAGTCAATAGCATTACCAAGTGAAAATCAAAAAGAATCTGTGCTAACTTTACTTGAAAAATTATTTGATAGTGATGAATTGGATTTTGATGGGATTTATGTAAAACAAAAAAGCATAAATAAAATATCTAACAAAATACACTCGGATTGGTATTTAATTGAATCAGCTTTAAAAGAACGATATAAATCAAAAATTAAATCTACTGGTAAAAAAGATAAAACTGATTTACAAAAAGAAAAAGAAACTAAAAAATGGTTTAAGGAAACAAAACACTTTTCAATAAATGAAATCAATTCTGCGATAGAATTTACAAAAAATGATTTGATTACAAAAGAAAATAAAGATATTTGGAAATATTTCAAAGGTGTTAAAACCAAAGAGAAAAATTTGTTTAATGAAATTCAAACTTCTTTTGGTGATTTAAAAAAGGTTAAATTTGGGAAAGAGAGAGAATTATTATATGATGATAATGAAGAAAATGTAGTAAAAATAAAAAAA
Organism: archaeon ADurb.Bin336; assembly: GCA_002068885.1. Classification (GTDB taxonomy): domain Archaea; phylum Iainarchaeota; class Iainarchaeia; order Iainarchaeales; family JAAZKV01; genus JAAZKV01. The sequence continues at coordinate 6,734 of MWBC01000011.1, read as the reverse complement.
GCTCTTGACTATGTTCAAGAATTATTTTGGTTAATATCTCCTTTAATGTATGAAAAACCAAAAGAGGGAGTATTTGATTTAGATTTAAACCCAGATTTTTATGAAAAATTTGTTCAAATTTACGAAGAATTGCAACAAATAACTCCTTTATATAATAAAACAAGAAATTTTATTTCACAAAAACCACATTGTGAATCAAAATTCAAACTAAACTTTGGGGATGGCTATTTACTTAATGGGTGGGCTGAAAAGGATGGGAGATGTGGTTATAGAGCAGTAATATTTAGACAAGGGAATAAATATTATTTGGGGATAATTGCGAAAGGAAAAAAGAATACTAAAATGTTTGACAAAATTCCTAATTATAAAAGTGGGGATTATTATGAAAAAATGAAATATAATCAGTTACAGAAGCCTGATCAAAATCTACCTCGTATTTTCTTTGCCCCGTCTAATGAAAAATATTATAATCCATCTGAGGAAATAAAATCTATTAAAAATAAGGGTTCATTTAGAACTAATATAGAGGATTGTCATAAAATGATTGAATTTTATAAAAAAAGTATAAGCAAAAAATCTGAATGGGATATATATAAATTTAAATTCAAAGAAACAAATGATTATGTGAGTATTGACGAATTTTATAAAGATTTTTCAAATCAAGCTTATAAAATAGAGTTTCAAAAAATTAGTGTTGATGATATACACGAATTGGTGGATAGTGGAAAATTATATTTATTTACTATTTATAACAAAGATTTTTCAGAGAAAAAATTTAAGAAAGATTTTTCAAAAAGAAAACCAAATTTACACACAATGTATTGGAAAGAATTGTTTTCTGATGAAAACTTAAAAAATGTTGTTTATCAATTAAATGGAGGTGCAGAAATATTTTTTAGAAAAAAGTCACCATCTAATAAAAAAATAATCCATATAAAGAACAAAGCTGTTCCAAACGAAAAACCAATAAATGGTAGAAAAGAAAGTACTTTTGAATATGATTTAATTAAAGATAAAAGATATTTTGAAGATAAATATTTATTTCATTGTCCAATAACTTTAAACTTTAAGTCAGAAAAAAATAATGTTGAATCATTTAATAATTATATAAACGAGTTTATCGTTAAAAATAATGATGAGATAAATATACTTGGACTTGATAGGGGTGAACGAAATCTCTTGTATTATTATTTGTTAAATCCAAATGGGGAAAAAATAAAATCTGGATCCTTTAATATATTTAAGGATGAGTTTGGAAGAGAGTTTGATTATCACAAGATGTTAAGTGAAAGAGAAGATGAAAGAGACAAAGATCAAAAAGAATGGAAAAATATTAAAAATATAAAAGATTTAAAGGAGGGGTATTTATCCAGAATAATACATGAAATATCAAAAATTGTTATTGATAATAATGCAATAGTTGTGTTAGAAGATTTAAATCCTGATTTTAAGAGAAATAGATTTAAATTTGAGAACCAAGTATACCAAAAATTCGAAGAAAAACTTATTAAAAAATTAAACTATTTGGTATTCAAAAATAGAAAATCAACTGATTCAGGAGGATTATTTCGTGCATATCAATTAACAAGTAAATTTGTTAGTTTTAAGAATTTAAGGGAGCAAAAACAATCAGGTATATTATATTATGTTAATGCAAATTATACTTCAAAAATTGATCCAAAAACAGGGTTTGTAAACCTATTATATCCTAATTACAAGAATATTGAAAAATCAAAATTATTTTTTGATAAATTTGATTCAATCAAGTACAATAAATCAGAAAATATGTTTGAATTTGAATTTGATTATTCAAATTTCACTAAAAATTTAAAACTCAAAAAAAATAATTGGACTGTGTTCACTAATGGTGAAAGAATAATTCAAGTAAAAACAAAAAATAATATATATGAACCTAAAAAAATAAATCTAACTAATGAAATGAAAAATTTATTTGAAAGTGAAGGAATATCATTCAATGATGGAAAAAACCTAAAAGAAGAAATAATTAATTCAAACTCAAAAAAGCTACACACTAACTTAACAAATTTATTGAAATACACTCTACAACTTAGAAACTCAAATAATAAAACTGGGGAAGATTATATTTTATCTTGTGTAAAAGATGATGAAAAGAATTTCTTTAATTCAAATAATGCAAAAGATTCTGAACCAGAAAATGCTGATGCTAATGGAGCATACCACATTGGACTCAAAGGAATAATGTTGATTAAAAAAATGAAAAAACAATCAGATAAAAATCAAAAAATAGATTTAAGGATATCAAATGAAGAATATTTCAATGAGATGTGTTCAAAAGAACAATCTAAAAAGAAGGAGAGTTAATGGAGGAAAACATTTCTATATCAAATTTAAATGATTTTATTTTTTGTCCGCGTAGTATATATTTTCAAAATTTGTACAAAAAATATGATAAACATTTATACCATAATAAAGTACAAACAAGTGGTAAAAATGCTCATAAATCCATTGACTCAAAGAATTATTCTAGCAAAAAATCAATACTTCAAGGAATTGATGTTTATAGTGAAGAATTGGGGTTAATTGGAAAAATAGATTTGTTTGACCAAGAATCCAAAACATTAATTGAGCGGAAAAACAAAATTAAAAGAATTTATGATGGGTATTATCTCCAATTATATGCTCAATATTATTGTCTAATTGAGATGGGTTTTGAAGTGAACAATTTGAAATTTTATTCAATTTCTGATAATAAAAGTTACCCTGTAAAGATTCCGGAAATCAATGAAAAAAATTATTTAAAACATATAATACACAAAATGCGAACATTTGATTTAACCAACAAAGATTTTAAACAAAATAGAAATAAGTGCGAAAAATGTATTTATAGAGAATTGTGTGATTATTATGATGAGTAGACCAGATTTTATGTCCAAACAAGTTATATTTATAGAAAGTAATAAAAAAAATAAATTAAGATTTCGTAATTCAAATTTATTATTAGTGGATGAAAATAACAAAATATTATTACAACACTCTTGTCATAAAATATTTTTGATATTTGTTTATGGCGAATTTTCAATAACATCTATTTTAATCAAAAAACTAAAAAAATTTTCAATAAGCACAATATTCTTAGGGTATAACCTAAAACCATATTTTTCAATATTGCCAAAAAATAGAGGTAATTTTTTGTTAAGAAAAAAACAATATAACAATTCAATTGATTTTGAAATAGCAAAACATTTAGTAGAAAATAAAATAAATAATCAATTAAGTTTAATGAAATCAATGCGTTATAAAACAAAGAAAGAGAAGAAAAATATAAAAAATGCAGAAAATAATTTGTTGCAAGTAGTGAATGCAAAAAATAGTCAAGATTTGTTAGGCATTGAAGGAATAGGTTCAAAAATATTTTTTGAAACATATTTTAAGAATATTGAGTTTAATGGAAGAAAACCCAGATGCAAATCAGATATTTTTAATCTCTTACTAGATATTGGGTATTATTATTTGTTTAATTTTATTGAAGCAAATCTTGAATTATATGGTTTTGATACCTATTGTGGAGTATACCACAAATTTTTCTTTCAAAGAAAATCACTAGTTTGTGATATTATTGAACCCTTTAGATGCATAATTGATAAGCGAGTCAAAAAAATGTATTCTTTAAAACAAGTTGATGAAAATGATTTTGGATTCCAAAATGCTCAATTTTATTTGAAACCCGAGTTTAATAAAAAATATTCTAGAATATTTTTAAAAGAAATTTTGGCTCATAAAGAAGAAATATTTTTGTTTGTCCAATCCTACTATAGAGCTTTTATGAGGGATAAGAAAATAAGTGAATACCCTAAATTCAATTTGATTCCTGATCCTATAATTAATAAAGAAGGTGGTGAAACAAATGTTGATTCTAGCTTATGATATTCAAGATACTCCCCTAAGAACAGAGTTTCAAAAGTTTGTGATGCAATACGGTCGCAGATTACAATATTCTGTTTATGAAATAAACAATAGTAAAAGAGTATTAGAAATAATAAAAACTGAGTTAACTGATAATTTTGAAAAACGTTTTAAACAAAGTGACAGCGTATTAATTTTTGATATGGGGTCAAACCCAAAAATAATGCGTTTTGGTTTTGCGAAAAATGAAGAATCCGACCTTGTTTTTTACTGAAATTGCAAACCTCCGACTTTATTTTTTTCAAAAGAATTGAATATTCTTTGGATAACTAACGATTTGAAGCATTTAAATGGGTTTAAATATTTTAAAGTACACATAATAATTAGTTCTAAATATGGAAAAAATGAGTTTTAGAGTTTTTTCTAAAATGATGCAGAATTGTTCAAATAAACAAATTGAAGCATATTTTAGGAAAATGTCTTAAAATATCCTGTTTAGAACATTTGTTTAATTTCTACTGTGGTAGATGTGAGTGGAATGATTATACAAGTGGTTTGGTTTAGAACATTTGTTTAATTTCTACTGTGGTAGATTTTTATTATAATAAACCCATCCACTTGTTTAGAACATTTGTTTAATTTCTACTGTGGTAGATTAAAGGGGTTTATAAAGGGCTTCGCCCTTTAGTTGTTTAGAACATTTGTTTAATTTCTACTGTGGTAGATGTAGAACTCTTTATAGAGTAAGGGCTGTTTAGAACATTTGTTTAATTTCTACTGTGGTAGATTTTTAAGAGGAAGAAAGAAAAAAATTAGTTTAGAACATTTGTTTAATTTCTACTGTGGTAGATGCCGGAGTTTCAGCATATCTTTATGAAGGTTTAGAACATTTGTTTAATTTCTACTGTGGTAGATAACTTGTTTAATAAAATTGATATGTTTTGTTTAGAACATTTGTTTAATTTCTACTGTGGTATATATTAGCCATTCAAGATCAACAGGAAGTTTAGAACATTTGTTTAATTTCTACTGTGGTAGCTTTTAGTCATTGTAATTCTCTCCTTGTTCTGTTTAGAACATTTGTTTAATTTCTACTGTGGTAGATTTGGATTAATAAAACTGGCGATTTTTCAAATTGTTTAGAACATTTGTTTAATTTCTACTGTGGTAGATAATCTATTGTGTATAATCCTTGAAGTATGTTTAGAACATTTGTTTAATTTCTACTGTGGTAGATAAAGGTACTCAGGATTTTACTTTTGTTAGTTTAGAACATTTGTTTAATTTCTACTGTGGTAGATGATCTGTGAATATTACCATTCCGTTTTTTGTTTAGAACATTTGTTTAATTTCTACTGTGGTAGATGATAGCTCTTCTTACATTGGGGCTAATACTGTTTAGAACATTTGTTTAATTTCTACTGTGGTAGATGTTTGGGCTTTGCTTATTGCGATTCTAGTTTAGAACATTTGTTTAATTTCTACTGTGGTAGATGATATACTGGATTTATAGCTTATGAGGTTTAGAACATTTGTTTAATTTCTACTGTGGTAGATTGCTGTTATTAGTTTTTCCCAGTAGTTTGTTTAGAACATTTGTTTAATTTCTACTGTGGTAGATTTTTAGTTGGTTGGATAGGCGTGTGTATTGTTTAGAACATTTGTTTAATTTCTACTGTGGTAGATTCTAGTGTTCGTGGTGGTAGTTATTCTGTTTAGAACATTTGTTTAATTTCTACTGTGGTAGATAATTGAAGCCTTTGCCCAAATGTTGATGTTTAGAACATTTGTTTAATTTCTACTGTGGTAGATATAAAAATCAAATATTTTTCACAAAAATAAGTTTAGAACATTTGTTTAATTTCTACTGTGGTAGATAGCGGGCTAATTTTAATAATAAGATTAAAGGTTTAGAACATTTGTTTAATTTCTACTGTGGTAGATGAAGGATAGATACTGAAAGAAGGGGAATGTTTAGAACATTTGTTTAATTTCTACTGTGGTAGATATGGAGAAAAAGAAAGTTTTTTTGACCAAATCGTTTAGAACATTTGTTTAATTTCTACTGTGGTAGATTTCGTCGTTGAGGATGAATTCTTCGTTTCGTTTAGAACATTTGTTTAATTTCTACTGTGGTAGATATGAGAGAAGCGAGATGACTGAAGTTGATGGTTTAGAACATTTGTTTAATTTCTACTGTGGTAGATCGTGTAGCTTGATTAATGCTTTTATTGGTTTAGAACATTTGTTTAATTTCTACTGTGGTAGATGTTCTGATGATGGGTATTATGATGATGTTTAGAACATTTGTTTAATTTCTACTGTTGTAGATGTTATTGTTTCGCTTACGAGTTTGTTGTTTAGAACATTTGTTTAATTTCTATTGTTGTGAATGAAACCTTGTAAGTAAAACCCTTTATAACAATTATCTATTTTGTTTTAGTTATGAGTGTTCGTTCTGATTTGAATCAAGAGAAGAAAGATATTCTTGCTAAGAGTGGTTCGGTTTTGGTTGTGGCCAATCCGGGTACGGGTAAGCCTTATCTTTTGGCCCACAAGTTTTTGGATTTGGTGAGGGGGGGTGTTTCTGTTGATGATATTTTGTGTTTGACTTTTACTAGGAAGGCTAGGAGGGAGATGGAGAAGAGGATTTTGGAGTATTTGAAGGCGAGTGGGTTTGGTTTTAGTGATTTGAATGTGTTTACTTTTCACTCTTATGCTTTGGATGGGCTTGAGGAGGGTTTGGTTTCGGGGGATTTGTTGAGGTTTAATATTTATGAGTATTTGCAAGAGAATGAGGTTTTTGTTTATTCTGATGATTATTTGTTAGAGGATGTTGTTCCTAAGAT